>DASYCR010000293.1:0-8181 GCA_036500095.1 Polyangiaceae bacterium | reverse complement strand
TTCGCCGTCGCGCGTGACCTCGCCGAACAAGCGAATGCCGTGCCGTTCGGCGAAGGCCGCCTGCACCGTGACGAGCTCGCGCGATTGCTCGAGCAGGCCGAGCGCGCGATGGGCGGGCGGCATCACTTGTTCGAGAAACGTCAGGTGATCGCGGAACAGAAACACGCTCTCGGGTTCCACCACACGCGCCTCGTCGCCGAAGCCGGCGCGAAAGAGCGCGTCGGCCATGGGCGTCACGTATTCGTGACTGAAACGCACGTCCGCGCGCACGAACAAGGCATCTCCCGGCGCCACCGTCGGCACGCCGACCGCGCCGTGCTCGGCGTCACGCACCGCGTGGCGCGCTAGAATTTTCTCGACCAGCGTCTGAGGCCGCGGCGCGCGCTCGACGGACTCCGGTTTCACACGACCGCTCAGGCGCGCGAGGTTGTACGCAAACAGGCCGCCCGCTTCGACGATCCCGCGCGAGATCGGCGATAGTCCGACGCAAAATTCGGCGCGCGAAACCGGCTCGCCGGCTATCAACCGCTCGAGCAGAGAAAAATCAGTCGACGCAAGCAAGCCGATGTTCTGGCAGTTTTGCAGATAGATCTTCTCGAAGCTCTGAGCGAACACCACCTGGGCTCCCGAGGACAGCTCGGCAAACGGCGCGGTTTCGCGCGAGCTGCCGCAGCCCTTACCGAAGCCGCTCACGATCGCCCGAAAACCACCCTGCGCGATCGCGTCCCGCTGCACGACGTTGCCGCGCAGGCCGACCAAACAATAGCGGGCCAGCGTCCGATCGTAATAGTAGCAAGCCCAGGACGGCGTGAGCTCGTCGGTCGACACGTTGTCGAGCAGCGGAAGTTCGCGCGAAAACTCGAGCGACTCGCCCGCGAGCTGGCGGCGCAGAAGCTCCGCGTCCGTGGTCAGGTAGAGGACGCGCCCCGCAAGACGGAAACTCGCTGGGCTCACGCGCGCCCTGCCCTCGCAGGCGAGAGCGCCAGGGCCGTTGCGACCGCCAGCCCGAGCGCGCTCGGGCTCGTTTCCTGCCTACTTCGCGCCCGTTCTGCGATGGCGGCGAGGCGCTCGAGCAGGCGCTCGCGCGCCTCGGCCTCGAAACCGAACTGGTCGAGCGCGGCTCGCACTTCGCCGTGCGCGCCGCGCTCGAGTAGCGCGCTTAGCCGATCGCTCAGAGTGCGCTCCATGAGAGCCGCACTCTGCCGCATTTTTTGGAAGCGCGCTCGCTCGGCGCGCCGGTCACCCTTTTTTACAGCGTGAGAAACGTGATGACCGCGGACCTTTTGTTCACCCCTTGCGACACGGATCGAGTGCGACCAAGCTCGCGCGGTGCCGCGTTCTCGTTTCTGGCCGTGCCTGGGCATGGCCTCGTTGCTGGTCGCCTGTCCCAAGCAGAAGCGCCCGGCCCCCGCGACACCGAGCGCGAGTGCAACGTCGGTCGCTTTGGCAAGCGCGACGCCGCGCGCGCCTGCGCGCAAAGTACCAGCGCCGATCGCCGGCGAGCGCGTGGACATTCCGGGCGGAACGTTCATCGTCGGCAGCCGACCTGGAGATCCGGGGCGCAATCCCGAGCTCGAACCGCGAAGCGTGCCGATCGAGCTTGGGCCGTACCAGATCGATCGCATGCCCTACCCGAACGACCCCGCGCTCCCGACGCAAACCGACGTCGTGCGCGACGAAGCCAAGCGACTCTGCGGCGCGCGCGGCGAACGCTTGTGCACGGAGCTCGAGTGGGAGCGCGCCTGCAAGGGCCCCGCGAGCCAGGACTACGCTTCCGGCTCGAGCTGGGACACCGCTTGCGCGAGCGACGCCAAGAGCTGCGCCTCGAGCTTCGACGTGCTCGGCCTCGGCGCAACACGCGAGTGGGTGTCCAGCGAGATCCCCAGCAAAGACCAGGGCAGCACGCGCGCCTTGCTTCGCGGCGCGGCCGCGGACGCGCCGGACCCGCAGCATCGCTGCGCGGCGCGACACACGCTCGAAGCAACCAGCAAGGCCGCGGATCTCGGCTTCCGTTGCTGCAAAGGCGCGCCCAACGCCGCGATCGTGCCCGAGCCAAAGCCCGGTGAGACCTTCGCGCGCGGCAAGATAACCGTTGGAGAGCTCGAGAAGCTCTTTGGCGCCGAGCCTCACACCGCACCGTACGCGACCGAGCTCAAATTCTACCGCGAGCCGGACGCGGCCAACACGGTCGTGTCACGCGGACCGGGCGACAAAAAGGGCTTCCTGTTCACGGTCGCCCCGCTCACCTGGCGCCCGGCCACCGGCGCCGAGTTCCTGGTAGTGACCGGCAAATCGGGCGACAGTAACGCGTTCGTCGCCGTGCTGCGCGTGCTCGGAGACAACGACTATGCGCTCGCGTCGAGCTTCGTGATGAAGAACGAGCCGGGACCCGTCGCGCTCGCCTACAGCGACTCGATCAAGCCCCGCTTGCACTTCAGCACCTGTTGGGGCTGCCCCGGCGAAACCGGCAAGATCCTGTTTCGTCCCCCCGAGTCGGTCGTGATCTTTCAACCGTAGGTCCGCGGCGAAACACGCTCTAGCCGTTGCTGGTCGGCACGAGAAGCTCGAACGCGTTGCCCGTTTCTTTCACGGCTATCGAACGGATCGTCGCACGCGCCGAGCTGGCCGCGACGCGCGCAGCAAACAGGCCGAGTCCGCGGCTGTAGCGACCCCCGATGGCATTCTTGGCGCTCAGCTGGCCCGCAGCGGTGAACGCTTGTTCGGTGAGCTCTGCCGAAATCGGCATACCCTGATCCTCGACGCGCACGATCGCGCTCTCGCCGTCCAGGCGCAGCGAGACGCGCACGGGTCCCTCGTGCGCGTGTTGAATCGCGTTCTTGATCAGATTGCCCAGGGCCCGACCGAGCATGTCGCGGCTGGTCGTGAGCTTGACGTCCAGGTCGGACGGCGGTTCCCAATCGATACGTACGCCGTAGCTCACCGCCAGCGAACGCGAGCGATTGACGGCTTCGGTCACCAGCTCCACGAGCGTGAAATAGTTCTTGTCGAAGCGATCTTCCGTGCGCAGCGAGAGCGCCAAAATTTCCAGATTGTCAATCACGTGCCCGAGCGCTTCACACGAGGCTGCCACGTCCTCCAGCGCCTCTTGCGCGTCCGGGCTCGCCTTCTCTTGCGCGGAGCGCAAGAAGCTCGCGTTCGAGTGCAATGCCGAGAGCGGATTGCGCAAATCGTGCACGACCAGACCGAGCAAGCCGCCGATCAGTTCGGGCGCCAAGGGTTCTTCGGCCATGGCCGTTTCTATCATCACTCGGGGCGGGGCGCGTCATCCACGAGGACACGTTCGAACAAGAAACGGCGAATCCGCGCGTGAATCACGGCCGAAAGTTCGAGCGGCGCGATGTGCGTTCCGCTCGGAAGAACCTCGAGTTCAGCACCGGGAATAGCTTCCGCCATGGCTTCGGATACGGCTTTGGGAGTGAACGAATCCTTGGCTCCGGCGATCACGAGTACGGGCGCTTTGACGCGAGCCAGCACGTCCTCGGCGGAGTGCTCGCCAGCGGCCTTCAACATACGCAAGAACATTTCGAAGTCGACGTTCGCAACGTGCTCGAAGTAGGGCCGCACGTCCTCGAGACGCACTTGCGTGGGGTCGACATCACCTGTGAGCTGAGCCAAGCGCAGCGCGACGTTGGGCGGAAATCGCGACCAGATGGCGCGTAGCAACTTCGGATGCCGAACCGCCAGGCCAATCAAATCGGGCAACACGTTGGCGAGCATCTCGCTACCCTTGAACGTGTAGGTGACGCGACCGAAGCTGCCGCAGATCAAGACCAAGGCGGCGATGCGCTCGGGGCGCTGCCGGTACGCTTCGAGCGCGACCTGGGTGCCCAGCGAGTGTCCGATCAGGACGACTTCAGGGTCGCCGAGCGCGCGACGAACCGCGTCCAGATCTTGCGCGTGTGCTTCGACGCCCACCGCTTCCGTGTCCGCGGGTGGCGCGCTGCGTCCGTGACCGCGGTAGTTGAAGTGAGCGACGCTCAGCTCAGCCGCGAGATCGTCCCACAGGTACTTCCAAATGAAGCCGTCGCACACCAAGCCGTCGCACAACACGGCCGTGACAGGGCTCGGCCCTGGACGTCGCCGGTAGTAGATGCGGGTACCGTCCCCGCTCTCTGCGAACGACTCGGAGACGGCCTCAGCTGGCGGTCTCTTCTTCGTCGTCACCGATATCGTTCACGCTCGGGATCTTCTTGATCTCCAGCCGAGCCATCTTCCAGGCTCGCTGTACGACCCAAGAAAGCGAGCGATCCAACCGCGCCGCTTCATCCTTGATCTCCTGAAGCATGGCTTCAGGGAAATAAAGGCTTTGTTTGCGCTTGTCGCTACCAGCTGTCTTCGTGGACTCGTCGGCCAAACGGACCTCGGCAATGTGGGGCGGTGTCAGCTGACACCGTGAAATGACGGAGTAGCACCCACAGGGGCGCGGAATCAATGGCAAAAAGTCCAAATCGCTCCCGCCCAAAATGGGACACGGTAAATTGCCGTGCCTTTGCCGTGACTTCCGGTTCCGGCGCGGACGGCTAGGCTTGGCTGGCAATGTCAGCCTCAGCCAATTTTTCTAGGCTCACGCGGCGGTTCGCGCCCCTCGCACTCGGCCTCTTGCTGGGAGCGTTCGCGACCGAGCTCGGTCACGCCGGCAGCGAACGCGAGAATCCGTACCGCGTGGTCGAGCAGCTCGGTCGCGTGCTCGTCTGGATCGAAAACGAGTACGTCGATCCCGTCGATCGCCAGCGGCTCGTAGAAGGATCCATCAAGGGCATGGTTGCGGAGCTCGATCCGCATTCGTCCTACCTGCCGCCCGAGGACTACGCGATCTTTCAGGGCGACACCGAGGGCCATTTCGGCGGGATCGGCGTCGAGGTCGACTTCGGCGACGAGTACGTGACCGTGATCGCACCGATCGACGGCTCACCCGCGGCGCGCGCGGGCATTCTGTCCGGCGATCGCATTCTGGCCATCGACAACCTGACGGTGCGCGGCCGGACCTCGGTCGAGCTGGTCCGGCAAATGCGCGGCGATCCCGGCACGCGCGTGCTCCTGACGATTCGTCGTCTGGGCGCGGACAAGCTGCTCTACTTCACCTTGAAACGCGAAGTAGTGAGCGTCGAGAGCGTCGCCAGCAAGCTGCTCGACGGCGGCTACGGTTACCTGCGGATCAAGAGCTTTCAAACCGGCACCCACTCGGAGCTGCTCGATCACGTCGGCAAGCTGCGGCGCGCCAACGGCGCCGACCTGCACGGCGTGATCCTGGATCTGCGCAACAACCCGGGTGGCCTCGTCAACGAAGCGAGCGCGATCGCGGACGAGCTGCTCAGCGGCGGGGTCGTGTACACCACCCGCCGGCGCGGCAAGATCGTGGACGAGGTCCATGCGGATCGCGGCGGAGCGCTACGCGCGCTGCCGCTCGTCGTGCTGGTCAACGAATTCAGCGCCAGCGCCGCCGAGCTCGTCGCGGGAGCGATTCAGGACAATCATCGCGCGCGGATCATCGGCGCCAAGACGTTCGGCAAGGGCTCGGTCCAAACCATCATCGACTTGCCCGACGGAGCGGGTTTACGGCTCACCACGTTGCGTTACTACACCCCGAGCGGCCGCGCGATTCAGGCCCAAGGCGTCACACCCGACATCCTCGTGGAGGGAGCGTCGCCGGCCGAGCTCTTCGGCGCGATTCGCGAGGAGAACTTGGAAGGGCATTTGCCGGCAGTCGAGGGAGCCCCGAACCAGGTCGTACCGCCGACTACTGCGGTGCCGCCCGAACCTGCGTCAGACGCCGGCGCGGCCGCCACGGACGCGACGCGCGAGACCGACCTGGGCGTCACGCGCGTCGTGCCGAGCGACCCGTTGCAGGGGAAGGACGTGCAGCTGGCGACCGCGTATCGCGTGCTGACCGGGACGTACAAGCCGCCGGCCGCCGCGCCTTGAGTACGACGGTCCATGAGTAACAGCGTGGGCGCTATTCCTCCGCGGCCGACCGAGCTTCGAACGCGCGGATCACGTTGGCGCGAGACAGAACGATGAAGGTGAAGATTCCGAGCGCGGAACCGTACGGAACCTCCAGGACCGCCAGCGCCGCTGCTACGAAACACAATGTGCGCCCGCGACGCTCCCGTAGGCGCTTCGCTGCGAGCAGTTTCAACGTGACGCTGAAGGCGGCGAAGAGCGCAAATACGAGGCCCATCGCCCCGAATACCCACGGCAAAAAGGCCGGCGGAGGTGGGCCCTTCGTCGGCAAGCGCATGACGAACGCGAACATGACGCCGTAGACGATGCCGATGGGAATAAAGACGGCGCTGTAACCCGCCGATAGGAAGTATCCAATCCGCAGCAAGCGGAGTTGCTCGCCGTCAACGATCTCTTCCCGACTCTCTTGTCCGTACATGTCCGTCCCCTATTGGCCCCCGAGCGGAGCCGCTGGCGCAAAGAGTAGACGCCTAACTCTTCAACAGCTGCCGCAGCACGAACTGCAGAATCCCACCGTGCTTGTAGTAATCGAGCTCGACCAGCGTATCGATGCGCGCGACGGCGTTGAACTTCTTGGTCGTGCCGTCGGCGCGCGTCGCGACGACTTGTAGGCGCGCGCCGGGCGCGAGGCCGTTCGAGACGCCGGCGATGCCGAACACTTCTTCACCGGTGAGGCCGAGGGATTCGCGCGTTTCGCCGGGCGCGTATTGCAGGGGGAGCACGCCCATGCCGATCAAATTGCTGCGGTGAATGCGCTCGTAGGATTCGGCGAGCACGGCGCGTACGCCGAGCATGAGCGTCCCTTTGGCGGCCCAGTCACGCGATGAGCCCGAGCCGTACTCCTTGCCGGCCAGGATGAGAAGCGGCACGTTTTCCGCCTTGTACTTCATGGCCGTGGCGTAGACGCTGCCTTGCTCGCCGTCCGGCAGGTGGCGCGAGAAACCGCCCTCCACGCCCGGTACGAGCTGATTGCGCAGCCGCACGTTGGCGAACGTGCCGCGCATCATCACCTCGTGGTTGCCGCGGCGAGCGCCGTATTGATTGTAATCTTGTGGTTTGACGCCGTGCTCGCTGAGGTACTCAGCGGCCGGCGAGGTCTTCGCGATGTTGCCCGCGGGCGAGATGTGATCGGTCGTCACGGAGTCCCCGAGCATCAAGAGGACGCGCGCGCCGGCGATGTCTTGTAGCGGCGCCGGCTCCTTCGGCATGTTCTCGAAGAACGTGGGGTGGCGCACGTACGTGCTCTCGGGCGACCAGGAGAAGCGGCTGCCTTCCGGCACGGGCAGCGCACGCCAGGCCTCGTCCCCCGTGAACACCGACGCGTACTCCGTGCGGAACATCGTGGAGGTCACCGTCTTTTGTACGACGGACGCGACGTCCCGCGTGGACGGCCAAATATCCTTCAAAAAGACGTCTTTACCGGCCTTGTCCTGACCGAGCGGCTCCTTTTTGAAATCGATGTCGATGCGACCGGCGAGTGCGTAGGCGACGACCAGCGGCGGACTCGCGAGATAATTCGCGCGCACGTCGGGGCTCACGCGGCCCTCGAAATTGCGGTTGCCGCTGAGCACGCTGACGGCCACGAGATCACCCTCGTGGATGGACTTGCTGATCGGCTCCGGCAAGGGTCCGCTGTTGCCGATGCAGGTGGTGCAACCGTAACCCACGATGTTGAAATGCAGACTCTCGAGGTGCGCGAGCAAGCCGGACTCACGCAGGTACTGCGTGACGACCTTGGAGCCGGGCGCGAGGCTCGTCTTGACCCACGGCTTGACCTGCAAGCCTCTGTCCGCCGCGTTCTTGGCGAGCAGCCCGGCGCCGAGCATCACGTACGGGTTCGAGGTGTTCGTGCAAGACGTGATCGCGGCGATCACGACCGAGCCGTGGCCGAGCTCGAAGTTCGCGCCTTCCAGCGAGGTTTTTACCTTGGTTTGCAGGGCTTCCGGCGCAAGCGGCGCAGCGGCTTTGCCTTTGCCCTTGGCGACCGCGACCATCTCGCCGAGCTGCTTGGCGAAGTTCGGGCCGACCTCCGTGAGCGCGACTTTGTCGTGCGGCCGGCGCGGGCCGGCCATGGTCGGCACGACGCTCGACAGATCGAGCTCGAGCAAATCCGTGTACTCGGGATCGGGCGTATTCTTGTCGCGGAACAGGCCTTGCGCCTTGGCGTACGCCTCGATCAAAGCCGCGCGTTCGTCGCTG
>DASYCR010000292.1:0-1541 GCA_036500095.1 Polyangiaceae bacterium | reverse complement strand
CTCCGAAATGTCATCGGGCGCGGGCGCGCTCGAGCGGACTTGTGTGAGCAGCTCGTCGCGCAGCATCTGACGCACGCGCTCTTCAGTCTCCGGTTGCTTGTCGAGTCCGCGGCGGCGTGCTTCGCCCGCCAGAAGCTCGAGGTCGATCAGCTCGTCGAGCAGCTGCTTGCGGCGGTCGGGCGACTGGTAGCGAAGCCGCTCGAACGGATCCATGCGCTCGAGCGTAGCGGCGTATTCGCCGAGCGTGATCTCGTGGTCACCCACCTTGGCCAGCACGCGCGCGGCAAGCTCGGGCGTGAGCCCCGCCGGCATCGCGCTGGCCGAAGCGCTCGGGACCGCGCCCGTATTCGACTTCGTGCCGCACCCGAGCGCCAGCACGGTCAGGAGCAGCGCGTGACGTGGGCCTAGAGCGAGCATGCCTCGCCCGAATTACTACGAGCCTCAAGATCGCGCCAGAAGCGGTTGCGTAAAGGGTGAACCAGGGCTACGTGTCGCCTCCGTGGACAACCAACCTGCCCCGGTTAGCGGCACGAGCACCCTTCGCTACAAGCGAGTCATCCTCAAGCTGTCTGGGGAGGCGCTGAGCGGAAAAGAGGGCGGTTCCGGGATCGACACGCAGACGCTCAAAGACACCGCCATGGAACTGGCGGAGGTGCACGCAACCGGCGTGCAGCTCGGTTTGGTCGTGGGCGGCGGCAACATCTTCCGCGGTCTGCGCGGCGCCAGCGAAGGCATGGATCGCGCGCAGAGCGATTACATGGGCATGCTGGCCACGGTCATCAACTCGCTCGCGCTGCAAGATGCGCTGGAGCGCTCGGGCGTGCCGACGCGCGTCATGACCGCGATCGAGATCAAGCAACTAGCGGAGCCGTACATTCGCCGGCGCGCCATCCGCCACATGGATCGCGGGCACGCGGTCATTTTCGCCGCCGGCACCGGTAACCCGTACTTCTCGACCGACACCGCCGCCGCGCTGCGCGCGATGGAGATGCGGGCAGACGCGCTACTCAAGGCGACCAAGGTCGACGGCATCTATGACCGCGATCCGCGCCGTCACCCCGACGCAAAGATGCTCGAGCGCGTGACCTACGACCGCTTCCTCGCCGATCATTTGGGCGTCATGGACTCCACGGCCGTCGCCCTGTGCCGCGAGCACAGCCTGGCGATTCGGGTGTTCAAGATGGCCCGCGGCAACATTCGTCGCGTCTGCCTGGGTGAGCCCGGCGGCACGACGGTTTCGACCTAAGCCGCCACGGTCGCGGCCGCGGGGCGCCGCACTTTCACCGCCGCGCAGACGCTCAGGGCGCTCCGCCTTGCGCTGCCCCAGCTTCGGTTGGCGGCGCACCACCGAACGTTGGCGCGCCGCCGGCGCCCGCACCGCTGGCGCCTCCGAACGACTCGCACGCATCGACGTGCCAGATCCCGCCCTGGCACCAAGCGTCCTCTCGCGGGCATAGCTGGCCCACGAACGCGCACATCAAGCCCTCGGTGTTGAAACCGGAGCAGCCGGTGCCCGCCAGCGGCAAGGTGGGCGGACAGAC
>DASYCR010000291.1:0-2650 GCA_036500095.1 Polyangiaceae bacterium | reverse complement strand
GCAGTTCGCGGATCATGCGCAGGCATTCGGCGTCATCGGCGGCGATGAAGTGGCCGACGCCGCTGATGGAATTGTGCGTCATGGAGCCACCCAGTTTCTCCTTGGTGACGTCTTCATGCGTCACGGTCTTGATGACGTCGGGACCGGTGATGAACATGTAGCTCGTCTTCTCCACCATGAAGACGAAGTCGGTGATGGCGGGTGAGTAGACAGCTCCCCCCGCGCAAGGCCCCATGATGGCGCTGATTTGTGGAACGACGCCACTTGCCAGCGTGTTGCGCAAGAAAATGTCCGCGTAGCCGCCGAGCGATTCGACGCCCTCTTGAATACGCGCGCCACCGGAGTCGTTCAAGCCGATCAGCGGCACGCCGACGCGGAGCGCATGATCCATGATTTTCACGATCTTCTGTGCGTGCGCGGCGCCAAGGGAACCGCCGAAAACGGTGAAGTCCTGAGCGAACACGCAGACACGGCGACCGTCGATCGCGCCGTGACCGGTGACGACGCCGTCCCCGGGCACGCGCTGCTCGTGCATGCCGAACTCGCTCGCGCGATGGGTAACGAGCTGACCCATTTCGACGAAGCTCCCAGGATCCAGCAGAAGCTCGATTCGTTCGCGCGCGGTGAGCTTGCCTTGCGCGTGGTGCTTGTCGATGCGCGCTTGCCCACCCCCGAGCAGCGCGCGCTGCTGTAGCTCGGCAAGCCGGGCGAGCTTTTCATCTCGAGAGTCGGTCACGGTGTTGAAGTGGAGCTTGCCAACATTTTGAGCACGATCAACAGCACGAGTACGCCGAGCGCGCACAGCGTCACCACGAAACCCTGCCGGTACCGCGAGCGGTTGAAGGCATCGAGGGCGCTGAGCTCGGCTGCGGCCTTGTATTGCAGTTGCTCGGCTTTTTGATCCGCCGAGCGAACTGCCGCCAATATCTCCTTGGGAACCGCAATGGTGCCGCGCATGGCGAGCACCGCCACGCCCACCTCGGCGAGCGTCGCGCGTCGCCGGGTATCAGCGTCCGTCAGATCCTGGCTCTGCGCGGCGAGCTGCTTGCCGAACTGCTGGCTGAGCGCCTGCTTTTGCCGAGTCAGCTGGCGCTCGCTCCGGCGCAGGTTCTCGATGCTGCTCACTATCTCGTCGAGCTCGCGCTGGGCCTGCTCGAGCTCCTGCCGTGTCTTGTTCAGTTCTGGTTCTAGAGCCGTGCCGCGTTGACTCAGCTCGTCTAACTGCAGCTTCTCCTGTTCGGGGATGCGGCCACCGTGCGGGCCGAGCTTCTGCTGCACGACTTGGTTGACCGCGCGGATCTCGATTTGCACGCGCTTGAACTTCGCTTCCGCGCGTCTGTTGCTCGCGTCGCGCTCTTCAAAAGCACCGCGCTTGACCTGCTCCTTGGCGCGCTCGCTCAGCAGCGTGTCGGTCAGCTTGGCGAGCTTTCTGGCGAGCACGCGATACGTGTAGAGGGGCGCGGTCAGCGGCGTACCGGGAGGTTCGCCGAAGCCGGCGAGCCGCGCGACCTCCGCGGGGTCAATGCGAAGCTGTTCGGGCTCCAGCTCCTTACCGGTCGGCCAACGTTCGCCCCCCGCGACGCGACGCGTGCTCTGCACCCCCGAGCTCGAAGGTTGAGCAGAGCCGGTGCTCGGCTCGAGCTCGAAATCTTCACCGCCCAAGCCGAGATCTATTTCGGCTCCCATGTAGGCGCTGGGCGACGCTCCAGAAAAAGGGGCCGCGTCCGACAGCTCGATGCCCACACTGCCGGACGTGAAAGCGTCCTCGTCGAACAGGCCGCCCGCAGCGACGTCGGCAGGCTTGCGGTGGGTGGACGGAGACACCGACCGCGGTGGCGGTGCAGGCGCGCCGACGTCGAGGTCAGGCACCTCGAACGCCGCCGGCCCCTTCGGACGCTCGGGATCGCTCATCGAGAAGCAACCCCAGAATAGCACGGAGCCCGACATTTCGTGCGGCTCCCCGCATGAACCGCCAGCGCGACTTGGCAGCACTTGTGAAGATGCGCTATCTCGAGCGGGAGACCACACTGTGGGTCCGCCGACAGCGCAGCTTGAACCCCGCCAGGCCCGGAAGGGAGCAACGGTAGAGAAAAGCGGGTGTGGCGGGCCCGCTCAATTTTCCCCGAGCGCGCTTGTGGATTGCTCGGAGGTTGCGCCCGCGGGTCACGTCCCGAACATTTCGATGCTAGCGCCGTTGTGTGCGAGGTCGGCGTCGAGTGCATAGTGCGTGAGCGTCCGAGCGACGGCGTCCACATTCATACGAGCGGGGAAACCGCTGCCCTTCAGCATGTCGGTGTCGACCGAACCCGGTAGTACGGCACACGTCATCAGTCCGCTGCCCGAAAGCTCGGCGGCAAGACTCTTCATCAATCCGAGCACGCCCCACTTACTGGCGCAATAGCTGGCGAGCCGAGCTGTCCCGAGCGTCGACGAGATGCTGCCGACGAATACGATGTGCCCTTTGCCGCGCTGGCGCATCGCAGGCAATAGCGCGCGCGTAAGCAAAAAGGGTGCGCTCAAGTTTACGCGCAATTGCTCGTCCCAAACGCTCGGTAGGGTTTCCTCGATGCTCGCGCGCGCGGCGATGCCCGCGTTATGAATGACGGCGTCGGGGCCGCCGAACTCATCGATGAACGCGCGCGCGACGCGC
>DASYCR010000290.1:0-1803 GCA_036500095.1 Polyangiaceae bacterium | reverse complement strand
GGCTCGGGCTCGACGCCCACCACGTCGGGCGGCGGCAGCTCGCCGGCTGGCAACTCGCGCAAGCTCGAGCGCAGTAGGTCGACCGCACGCACGGCGAGCACGCGCGGCGCTTGCGCGGCGTCGGTGATGGCCAGCCGCCGCTGCGAGATCTTTCCCGTAACTCGATCCGCGATGCGCACCTCCGCGCTCGCGCCTCCCGCGTGGCGGGTGAGCGAGATACCGGCAAACGCACCGCTTTGCTGCGTCTGCGCCTCGAGCGCGTCTGCGGACATGCCCTCGCTCGGCGCGTCGAGCACCGTCACCTCGAAGTCTTGCAGCATCAGCTCCGCGCGCAGACGGTTGAACGCCTCGGAAAGCGTCGCATCCGCCGCCGGCGGGCGCACGAGCAACACACGCTGCGCAAACGCGCTATGAGCGCTGAGCAACGAGCACAAGAAGGTCGCTGCGAACGCGAGCCAAGAAAGTCCGGTTCTCACGGGCCCCTGCAAGGTGCACACCTTTTGCGGGGCGATTCAAGTGCTCGCCACGCGCGCTTTCGGAACGACGTGGGTGCGCGGAGTGCCTGCGGATACGGGAAAAATGTCGCGCGAAGGAGCGGGCCTTGCGAAAGGTATGCTCCCAACACACATTGAGGCTCGCTTGACTGAAGACCCTTCAGCCAGGTCAAGAAGGACGACGCATGGCCCAGCAAGAAGACGCACTGACTCGCCGCAAGGCAATCGCGGTCGGCATCGCAGGCGCGGCCGCCGTGGCCAGCGTGGCTGCGGCGAGCGGGCATGGCGCCCCTGCTACGGAAGCCGAGAGCTCGGGTAGAGCGGGCAAGGCCTCCCATCGCATGCCGGTCGTGTTCTTGCCCCACGGTGGCGGTCCGTGGCCGTTCGTCGATACGGGCATCGGGGACAAGACCGAACTCGACGAGCTGGCCGCCTACCTCAAGAGCGTGTCGGCGTTGCCGAGTACACCACCCAAAGCGGTACTCGTGATCTCCGCGCATTGGGAGGAGCCGGTGCCCACCGTGATGAGCGGCGCGCACCCGCCGATGCTGTACGACTATTACGGCTTCCCTCCTGAATCCTATCGCATCAGCTGGCCTGCACCCGGCAGCGCCGAGCTTGCAGCCCGCGTGCAGCGCTCTTTGGAAAGCGCCGGCGTGCACTCAGCGCAAAACGCCGAGCGCGGGTTCGATCACGGCGCGTTCGTCCCGCTGAAGTTGATGTACCCGAACGCGGAGGTGCCCACCGTCCAGCTGTCGCTCAAGCGCGGCCTCGATCCGAGCGAGCACCTGGCGATTGGGCGCGCACTCGCGCCGCTCCGCGACGAGGGTGTCTTCATCGTGGGCAGCGGCATGACGTATCACAATCTACGCGCGTTCAACGCGTCGAGCCGAGCCGTGTCGGAGACCTTCGACGCCTGGCTGCGCGAAACGGCGAGCGCGGAACCCGCCGAGCGCGATCGCCGCTTGACGAACTGGCAGCAAGCACCCGAAGCACGCCGCGTGCATCCTCGTGAGGAGCACTTGCTACCGTTGATGGTCGCGGCCGGAGCCGCTGGCGCGGATCGTGGCAGGGTCGCCTACAACGGCACGATCCTGAGCCTGCGCATCTCGGCTTATCACTTTGGGTGACGAGCCGCGCTACTTCGCCTGCTGTTCGATCTCTTTGATTTGTTGATCCTGAGCGCGCGCGCGTTCGTTCATCTTATCGACGGCGCCTTTGGCGTCGTCGATAAGCGCTTGTGGCGTCGCCAGCGCGCCGTCCGTGTGTCCGGCGGACCGACGTAGCCAACCGAAGTACCCGCCGAGCA
>DASYCR010000289.1:0-6846 GCA_036500095.1 Polyangiaceae bacterium | reverse complement strand
CGAGCGCCGCGCGCAGCCGACGCGCGATGTCGAGCTCCGCCGAGTCGAGCACGCTACCGACGTCACTCGCGAGCAGGCCGGGGATGTAGCTCGATTCCGGCAACGTGCTCGACGCTCGGCCTGCCAGAAAATCGCTGGCGCGCGTGGCCGGCGCGACCAGCGCGCCGCCGCCCGCGACAAACGCGGCGCGCTCGATCCGCCGCTGAAATTCGATGCCGCCGAGCGGCCCGAGAAATCCAGCGCGCTTCAGATCCGCCGGCTCGACGCTCACCACCAAGCCCGAGTTGGCGAACGGCGAGTCACGGCGCGCGAGGCTCATGCCATTGACGACCAATTCACCCGCCGCCGTCGAGGCGGGCACCACCCACCCGCCCGGGCACATGCAAAACGAGAACACGCCCCGACCCTCGACGGTCTCCGCCAGCCGATAGGAAGCGTTGGGCAAGCGCGCGTGCTCGGCCGCGCTCCCGTATTGCAAGCGGTTGATCAAGGCCTGCGGATGCTCGATGCGCACGCCGATCGCGAACGCCTTGGGCTCAAGCGGTACGCCAGCGGCGGCCAGCATCTCGAGCACGTCGCGCGCGGAGTGTCCGGTCGCGAGCACGACCGCGTCCGCGCCGATCTCGCGGCCATCGGCCAGGCGCACGCCGCGAACGTGCTGCCGGCCGGCGGACGAGTCGATCAAGAGGCCGCTCACGCGGGCTCCGAACTCGAAGCGCTGCCCGACCGACTCCAAGCGTTCGCGCAGCGCCGTCACCACCTTCGGCAGGCGATTGCTGCCGATGTGCGGGCGCGCGTCGCTCAGGATCGCCTCGGGCGCGCCGTGCACGGCGAGCAGTTCGATTACGTCGCGCACGTTGCCGCGCTTGTGCGCGCGCGTGTAGAGCTTGCCGTCACTGTAGGTGCCGGCGCCGCCCTCACCGAAGCAATAATTGCTGTCTGGGTCGACCGTACCGCGACGATTGAGCCCCTTGAGATCGTGGCGCCGCGGCTGCACTTTTTTTCCGCGCTCGAGCACGCGCGCGAAGATGCCGTGACGGGCCAGCTCGTAGGCGCAAAACAAGCCGGCCGGGCCGTCGCCCACGATCACGATCTGCGGGCCCGGCTTGACCTCGCGGAGCGGCGCGCCGCCGAGTTCGCTCGCTAGTGGGCGCGCGCGGAGCGCGATCAGCAGATGAAATCGCACGCGACCGCGGCGGGCGTCGAGCGACCGCTTCACGACGTGAAAGGCGGGTACGCTAGCGGACGCGAGTCCGAGCTGACGAGCCACACGCTCGCGCAGCGCCTGCTCGTCGTCGGCCTCCGCAAGCCCCAGCTCGATTTCTACTTCTTCTGGGAGCTTCGGCACGGCGCGTGACGTTTTGAGGGCGACGCGATCCCGCTGTCAAGCCGAAGCCGGCGCGCTGAGCGCGCTAAACGGCGCACGAAAGGTCAAGTCAAAGCGATCAAGCGTCTTTCGCCGCACTCCCGGGCGCAGGGCAGTCCAGGGCAGTCGCCCCGCACAGCGACGCGTCCGCCTTGGCACCGCCGATCGCAGAACGGAAGCGAGGCCGCGGGCAGGCACAAGAACCGGCGCGACCGGTGCCTGCTCCCCAACAGGTCGCGCTGGTCGCATGGCGCCTCAAAAAATACAAAACTCCAGAGCCATGCGTGTGAATAGATCGACCATCAATCGATCGATCTAGTTGACGATTCCCGGACCTAGGGCTTGTTGGGCAGCGCCGGCACCGTCACTTCGAGCACGACGCCCTTGCCGCGCGGAAGCACGCGGTGCTCCGGCGCGACGTCGGCGTCGAGCTGAATCACGAGTTTGACGGCGTCCTTGCCAGGTACGAGCCGCGCGCTCGCTACGCTCGACACAAACTCACTGGTCAGCAGCGGGCGTGTATTGTTGCGGAGCGGCACTCGGCAATTGGCGAGCGTGTACTCGACGGTGCGATGGTCCTTGTGCACGCTGACCGGCACCAAGCTCGTCAATTCGACGAATACTTGCGAACGACCGTCGGGCAGCGAACGAAAGCCGGTGAACGTGATCTCGGGCAAGCACTCTTTGTGCTTCGACCCGCGTTTGGAACACGCGTCGGTCTCCTGCGCGTCCGCGTTGCGAGACGCCGAGCCAACCGGCACCACGGCGCTGATGGCCAGCACGGCTTTCAGGAGCGCGAGGCGTCGGTGGTGATGGGGCATGGGCTGCTCGATGCTCGCTCATTTCAACGCACCGCGAGCGTTCTGGGAAAGCAAATGCGCAGGCACGCGGCGCTTAGCGAAGCGCTTAGCTAGCTTAGGCCGCGTTCCTCGCCGATTTGCGACGGCGCCGAGTCCTGGCACGAGCGAGCCCGACTAGTCCGATTAGCCCGAGCAGGCTCGCTTCACGCCTGCCCTGCCCGCCGCCGGCGACGCGACAGCCGCAGCTGCCCTTGTTCGAGACGTCGACCGGCGGGGGCAGTGCGGGCTGCTCCGCTTGGCATTTTCCGCCAACACATGCGGCCGCGCCGACACAATCCGAACTTGCGCTGCACGTGTTCGAGCAAGCGCCGCCCTGACAATTGAACGACGCGCAGGCCGTGGCGCTACCCGGTGCGCACGCGCCGTTGCCGTCACAGGCCGCGGAATCGGCATGCAAACCGCTGTTGCAATAGGACGCCCCACAACTCACGCTCACGCTGGCGAACGCGCAGCTCGCCGTGCTCACGCCGTCACAGCGCGCCCCGCACGCACCCTGCCCGCCGCAGGCAGCGCGCGCGCCGTGCGTTGCGCCCGAGACCGGGCTGCACACGCCAAGCTTTCCCGGTATGTCGCAGGCAGCGCACGGATCGTCGCAGCGCGCGTTGCAACACACGCCGTCGACGCAGAAGCTACTCGTGCATTCGGCATCCGCCGCGCAGACCGCGCCCGAGCCCGCTTGCGTGACACATTCGCCGCCGATGCAGGCGCTACCCGCGCCGCAGGCGTTTGGATCGGCCGCACACGCGCCGTTGCAGCCCGTCCCCGCGGCGTTGCAGCCGTCGGCCAGGCAGCTCAGCTCTTGCAGCGCGGGGCAACTTCCGTTGCCGACGCAGCGTGCTTCGGCCAGCGTCGTGGCCGGGTCGCCGGCATTGATGCCCGCGACGCACTGCCCGACGCGGCAGACATTGCCAGTCGGGTACGCGCACGCCTTGCGCTCGGTGCCGCCGCACGAACCGCCGCAGGTACTGCCGTCGTGGGCGCACACGGCGCGGCCGCCGTGCGGGGCATCGCCGCTCGGCGTCGCGCTGCAGACGCCGAGGCTGGCGAGCACGTCGCAGGCTTCGCACTGACCGTTACACAGCGAGTCACAGCACACTCCATCGACGCAAAAGCCGCTCGCGCACGCGTTCGCGCTGGTACAGGCGCCCCCCGGGCCGAGCTTCGGCAGACAACGCCCGCCCGCACAATATTGCGCGGACACCTGGCAGTCGTCGTCGAGCGTACACTCGGCGTCGGCGCACAGCGGACCCTTGCACTCGCCCGGGCAGCTCACCGGGGCCGCGTTGGGGCACGCGCCGTGCCCGTCGCAAAACGCGCTCGGAGTCGCTTGACCGTCTTGGCACGACGCTGCGCGACAGCTCGTGCCAGTGCCTGGATAGCTGCATGCGTCGCGCTCGATGCCGTCACAGCTGCCGGCACAGGCCGTGTCGAGACTCCTGCACGCGCTGCGGGCGCCGACCGGAGCGCCGCTGACCGCCGCGCACGTACCGGCAGATTTCGGCAAATTGCAGGCCTCGCATTGACCGCGGCAAGCGCTGTCGCAGCACACTCCGTCGCTGCAATGGCCGGAAGCGCACTCGGTGTCCGCCGTGCACGTTCCGCCCGGATCTCCCTTGGGCACACAGCGCCCCGCCTGACAGAACGAACCCGCAGTGCACTGGGCGTTGACGGCGCACGCGCCGGTGCAAGCCGTGGCGCCGCACGCATAGGGCGCGCAGCTCACTTCATCCGTGAGCAGACAGGAGCCAACGCCGTCGCAGGAAGACGCCGCCAGGGACGTGTTCGTTAATGCGTTGCAGCTCGCCGGGCGGCACTCCGTGCCGCTGGTCGGGAATACGCAAGCCGTCCGATTCGACGGATCGCAAGTTCCGTTGCAGCTCGAGCCGTCACCCGCACACTTCATGCGAGAGCCGACTGGATCGCCGCTCACACCGCTGCAGGTGCCGGCTTGCTTCGGTAAATTGCAAGCCGCACATTGCCCGGTGCAAGGCGTGTTGCAGCACACTCCGTCGACACAGTATGGGTTACTCACGGAGCACTCCGTGTTGCTGGCGCACGATTTACCCGGATCGACGCGCGGCTTGCACTGCCCTTGAGCGCAATAGAACGCGGCCAGGCACTCGCCGTCTCCAGTACAGGTTGCCCCGCAGCTCGGCGGGGCCAGCGTGCAGGCGTAGGGCGAGCACGCTCGGTCGGCGACCACTGGACAGCTCGCGCTGCTACCCGTGCAGCTACTCGGCGGTTTCAGTACGCCGCTCACGGCGTCGCACGTGGCCGTCTTGCAATTTTTGCCTGCGGCTTGCAGCTTGTCCGCGGGGCAGCTCGCTTGGGTGCCCGTGCACGTTTCCGCGATGTCGCACACGCCAGCCGAGACGCGACACACGGTCGTTGAAAGCGCGAAGCGATCGCTGGGACACGCGGCGCTCGTGCCGCTGCACGTTTCGGCGACGTCGCACGCGCCGGCCGAAGCGCGGCACACGGTCGTCGACGGCGCGAATTGATCGGCCGGACACACGGCGCCCTTACCGGTGCAGGTCTCGGCCACGTCGCAGCCGCCCGCGGCCGCCGCGCGGCACACGGTCGTCGAGGGCGCGAATTGATCGGCCGGGCAGCTCACAGCGCTGCCGTCGCAGTGCTCGGCCACGTCGCAGCCGCCCGCAGCTGCGACGCGACACACGGCGGTGGCCGGCATCTTTGCGTCCGCTGGACACGCCGCGCTCAAGCCATCGCAGGCTTCCGCGACGTCGCACGCCCCCGCTGAATCGCGACACGTCGTACCGCGGGCGACCTTGACGTCCGCAGGGCACGCGGCAGCCGAACCGGTGCAAAGCTCCGCAATGTCGCACAGGCCCGCGGAGGCGCGGCACACGACGCTATTGAGCTCGAAGGCATCAGGCGGGCATACGGCGCTCGTGCCGGTGCACGACTCCGCGACGTCGCAAAAGCCGGCAGACGCGCGGCACTCCACCGTTGCCGCGGCGAATCCGTCTGCTGGGCAATCGGCGCTCGTGCCCGTGCATTTCTCGGCGACGTCGCAACCCCCGCTGGCCGCCGCTCGGCACACGACCGTGCTCGACTTGAATGAGTCCGGCGGACAATCCACGCCGCTCCCGTCGCAGTTCTCGGCCACGTCGCAGCTCAGCGTGGCCGTGCGGCAAACTTGAGTCTTGGGTGCCACCGCGTCGCTCGGGCAACCCGGCAAAATGCCGTCGCAAGTCTCCGCGACGTCGCAGACGCCCGCGGACATCCGGCAGACCGTGCCCTTCGACGCGCGCGCGTCCGTAGGGCAAGCGGCGCTCGTGCCGTCACAAACCTCGGCTGGGTCACACCCGCCCGCGGACGCTCGACATTCGAACTTCGCGGGGCGCACGGCATCGACCGGACAATCGGCGCTGACGCCATCGCATGCTTCGGGCAGGTCGCACCCGCCAGCTCCGGGACGACAGACCGTGTTCGCCGCGAGTGTGCTGCACACACCGGCCAGACACACCGCGCAGCCTTGTCCGCAATCCGTGGCGACCGAACAACCGCCCGCGTCGGGAGGCGCGCCGTCCGCGCCGGAGTCCATTGCAGCGTCCGCGCCGGAGTCCGGCGCAGCATCGGCGCCCGCGTCGGCCCCGGAGTCCGAGCCCGAGTCCGTGCTCGGTGAGATCGCCGATACGCGCTGGCCGATGCTGGGTTCAGGGCGCGCAGAGCAGCCCACAATCGCCGCAAGGAGTCCCACGGCGCACGCTTTCAGCCACGACGGCCTGATCATCCCTACATCGTTGCCCTCGCTCTCGAGCGGGGTCAACGGCTTCCTCTCAGCCGATCGAGGGAGCTCGGCGCGTCCCCGAGCCTGCCGCCGCGCCGCGCCCGTCCTGCGGCGACGCGCGATCGAGCTCGTGGCAAAAAATCTTACCATTGGCGACCGCTTGCCGTGACAGCTCGAGGTCGCGCGCGTGGTGCGTGAAGAACAGGATCTGGGTGCGCTCCGCCAATTCTCCCAAAATTCGGAACGCCGCGCTCGCCCGGTCGTCGTCGAAATGGATGAGCACGTCGTCCAGGACGAGCGGCAACGCCGGATTCCTCTCGAGATAGCGCTCGAGGCTCGCCAGACGCAGCGCCAGGTAGAGCTGGTAGCGGGTACCTTCGCTCAGCTCGCCGACCGACACCTCCCGGCCATCGCTGCGCACGGCGGTCAGCGTCCGCTCTTCCATGCCGACCCGCAGGCCCGTGTAGCGACCGAGCGTGAGCACCGGAAACAAAGCCGTCGCCCGCCTGAGCACGGGCCCCTGGTGCTCTGCCCGATAGCGCTCAATCTCACGCCGCAGCACGAGCGCGCCAATCCGCAAGCGAGCGTAGCGCCGCGCCTGCTCGCGCAGCTCCGACCCGAGCAGCGCAACCGTCTGCGCTTGCTCGGCCGCCTCCGAGCCGGCAAAGCTGTCGAGGCCGGCCGCGAGCGCGCTCACCTCCCCGCTCAGATCTTGGTGCTGCTCGTCCGCGCGATCGAGTTCTTCCTTGATCTCGGCGCTGCGGGCCAGGAGCTCGGCCTGCGTGGCTCCTCGCGTCGCGGCCAGCAAGTCCGGCAGCGATTGGCCACCGCCCGCGAGCAGCAACTGACGCTCGATGTCTTCGATC
>DASYCR010000288.1:0-8584 GCA_036500095.1 Polyangiaceae bacterium | reverse complement strand
CACTACTTCCTGAACACGACGATGGGCGCGATCAACACGTGCGTGCTCCTGATCAGCAGCTTGACGGCTGCTTGGGCGGTACGCAACGCGCAGCTCGGGCAAAAGTCGCTGTTGATGCTCAACATCGTGATCACGATCGCGTGCGCCTGCACGTTCATGGTCGTGAAGTACTTCGAGTACTCGCATAAATTCCACGACGGCCTCCTGCCGGGACCGCGCTTCCACCCGACCGAGCAGGTTTGGGAAGTCGAGTCCTTCAAGCTCAAGCATCCGGAAGCGGCCGAGTACGCCGAGCGGCTCGCCAAGGCGGCGGAAGAGAAGAAAAAGAAGCCCGCCGCCGCGGTCGCGATCGTGCCGGGCACCGAGCAGCCGACCTTCGAGAAGCCCACGGAAGAGCAGCTCGAGCCGCTCGTCAAAGCCGGCTTGATCGGTCCCTTGTCGGAGGAGCCGGGTGGGATCTCACGGCCCAAAGACGCGCACGTCTTCTTCAGCTGCTACTTCTTCATGACCGGGTTGCACGGCATCCATGTGCTCGCGGGTATCGGCGTCTGGATCTGGCTCCTGGTTCGAGCGAGCAAAGGCCAATTCGGGCCGAAGTACTTTGGACCTATCGACTATGCCGCGCTCTATTGGCATTTGGTCGACTTGATCTGGATCTATCTGTTCCCCTTGCTCTACCTCATTCACTGATCGCGAGCGCACCATGCCAGACGAAAAGTCCGAGACCGAAGCGAAAAGCGAAGCCAAGAGCGCCGAGCCCAAGGCAAGCGTTCCGCCGGCCGCCACTGAAGCCGCCAAAGCGAGTGAAGCACCCAAGGCCGACGCCAAGAAGCCGAGCGAAGCGCCCAAAGCTGCCGCCAAGCCTCAGGCACACGAAAACCACAGCCACGAAAACGGCCATAGCGACCATCCGCACGACGCCGGACACGCTGGGCACGCCTCCGTCGGCGAGCATGTCCACGACCACGGCCTCGCGCACACCATGCCGATCCCGCTCTTGATCGGCGTCCTCGGCGCATTGATGGCGCTCACGCTGCTCACCGTGAGCGTGACGCACTACGACCTCGGCAGCGAGGGCAACCTGGTCATCGCCATGGTCATCGCGACCGTCAAGGCCGGCCTCGTGGTCACCTTCTTCATGCATCTCTTGTGGGACAAAAAGTTCCACCTGATTCTATTTCTCACGGCCCTCTTGTTCGTCGTACTCTTCCTGTCGATGTCGAGCACCGATCGCAGCGAGTATCAGCCCCGAATCGACGAGTACACGCAGACGCAGGCACCGTAGTAGGCGCGCGCCGATTTTTGGGGTCGCCTCGCGGCCGCTCGCTTGCGCAGAGTCGTGTGCCGCCCAGGACTTCCGCTAACCCGCCGCCAGCTCTTTCGCGATCTTGCTCACGATCGCGTCGATCTTCTGCCGCACCTCGCCGTGCTTGCCGGCCACGCCGGAGACGATGATCGAGAACGCGACGGGCGAACTCCCGTCGGGGCGTAGCGCGAAACCGCTCAGCGCAATCACGTCGTTGAGGGTGCCGGTTTTGGCGCGGATCGAGCGCTGCTTCTTGAAGGCGAGGAAGCGCTTGTGCAGGGTGCCGTCGACGCCGCCCACCGCGAGTTGTTCGAGAAATGCGCCGCCCGTCGCGGGGCTCTTGTACGCGCTCACCAGCACCTTGACCAGCGTGTGCGCGCTCACGCGATTGGCGTCGAACAACCCGGAGCCGTTGCTGACGCGCGTGTCAGTGCCGAGCGCGTCGATCTGCCTCAGGTAGTCGAGTACGACGTCCGCGCCGTTCGCGCTCGTGCCAGGCGCGCCTTTGACCTGCGCGCCCAGGTCCTTGAGCAGCGTCTCCGCGTAGAAGTTGTCGCTGTCTTTGCCGAGCTCCGGCAAACCTTGCGCGCTGCCGAGAGCGAGTCCGCCTTCCAGACGAATGCCCGCCGTTTCGAGCGCCTGGCGCAGGCCATAAGCGGCGAGCAACGTCGGATCCTCGACGCGCCGCGCCCAGCGAAATTCTTGGGCAGCGGGGCTGATCGCGCCAGCGACGAGCGCGCTCAGGCGCTGTCCGTTCGGTTTGAGTGTGAGTTTGACGTTCTCGCTGCGCGCGCTTTTTTCCGTGCGCACGCTGCCGCTGAGCTCGACGAAACCGGGCGGCTCGAACCACGCGCGCGCCGGCTGACCGAGGCTGCCCGGCGCGACATGCAACGTCGTCGTGTTGCGATCGAGCGCGACCGCGCTGACCGGAGCTCTGAACGCCGCCCACTCGTTCGGCTGCTGTTCGAAAGCAGGTGGCGTGAAGCTGCCGTCGAAGTAGCTCTGGTCGATCGCCAGTTTTTCGACGCGCGCGACGCCGCTCTGAGCGAGCGTCTTGGCGAGCGACGTGAGATCGCCCTGCGTGAGCGAGGGATCTCCGTTGCCTTGCAGCACGAGCACGGACACCGCGTCCCCTTCGCGCTTGCCGGAGAGCGCGGTGTGAAAGCGGTAGTCTGCGCCGAGGTGCGCGAGCACCGCGGCCGTGGTCAGGATCTTCTGATTGGACGCAGGGTTCTCCACCGCGTCCGCGGCCACGGCGCCGAGCTCGCGGCCACTCTCGACGTCGCTCACGGCAGCCGTCAGGTGTCCGCCGTTCTTGGTCACCCAGCTCGAGAGCTCGCGCAGCGGTCGTTCGAATTCGTCGCCCTTCCACGCGTGCGGCGGCGCGCTCGGGGGCGCCGCCAAGCTGACTCTGCTCGCGTCACTGCGCTGGGGAGGGCCGCCGATCGGAATCGGCGGAGAGCTCCCCTTGCTGGCTGGCAACGCGGCCGAGATTGCCTGGCTGGCCGTCGCCGTCGCCGTCGCGACGGGCAGCGACTGCTGCGCGTTGGCGGCCGGAGTCGCGGCGCTCTGCGCATTCGCCGTGCCTTCTTCCGGTGCTCCGCCGACGATCAACGCACATCCGAGCGCGATCAGCGGAAAGCTGGGATCGAAACCGCGAAGCCTCACGAGTCTCCGGGAGTATTCACAGGCCGAGGTTCTGGGCCAAATCTAGAGCCCTCAGTGGTTTCGAACCACTAAATCGTCGGTTCGGGCAAATCTCGAGGGAACGAGACGCAGGAACTCCGCATATGGCCTTGACCGGCTTCGGTTTGGGATCGTCGGCATTTGATCAAGAAAAAGTAGGGAGCGGTGCGTTTTCACTGTCAGATTCATACGAGCGCATTGAACATGGCGATAGGCATCGCGCTAGCACCAGCCCGAACTTTTCCCGCGGTCTCGCGTGGAGGCAAAGGCATCTTGAAGCGTCTTGGAGCACGGCCGGCCACCGCGGTGGGGTTGGTTTGTTTGGGAACGCCACTGATTGTCGGGTGCGGTTCCTTCGACGACGGGACAACAGGACCCGCAGGGGGCGGCGGCGCGACAGGCGGCCTCAGCGGTACGAGAGGTGGCGCAGCCGGCGCCGCGGCGGGCCGGGGCGGCGCCACTTCCGCAGCGGGCGGCGCTGCAGGCGGTCGTGGCGGATCCAGCGGTGCAGGCGCGGCGGGCGCTGCCGGGAGCGCAGGCTCGCGTGCGGGGGCGAGCGGGGATTCGGGTAGTGGTGGTGGCAACGCCGGCATAGCCGGCGGAGTCGGGAGCGGCGGCGCTGGCGGAATTGGCAGTTGCGTGAGCGTGCAGTGGTGCCAGACGTGCAACGATTGTGGTCAGTGCGCGTTTGGGACGCTCGATACCTGCTCGTCAGGGCTGTGCAATGCTATCGCGCCCGCCGACCCTGGCCCGCAGATTTGTCAGGTGTGCAATGCTTGTAGCTGCGCCTGGGGCACCACCGACTCCTGCGGCGCCGGCTGCAACGCCCACGCGCCGCCCGAAGTCGGCGCGCAGCCCTGCGAGGCGTGCAACATCTGCGGCGACTGCAACTTTGGATGGAGTGACGATTGCGGCAACGGCTGCGACGCGGTAGCCCCCGATAACTCGGAGTGCGACTAAGAGCGCTCGGCGGTCACGGTGTCCTGGCGCAACGAGAACCAAGGTCGGCGTAGCGATCCGTCAGCGGCAAGTAGGCGATGTGGTGCGACGAGAGCAAAGCGTCATCCTCGAAGCCCCCGCCACGGACCACCCGATCTGCCCGTACTTGCCCTGGCCGTTTGCCTCTGAGCCGACGGCATGCGTGCGAGCATTGAGCGTTGGCGCTCGCTGGACCCCATGGCCTCAAAGGGGGGACCAGTGAGGAGCGCCCTGCGCTTCGGCGCTGGCGTACCTTCCGCTCTCGCTCCCCTTGCAAAACGCCCAAAGCCCGAGGCAGAGTCCGCCGCCATGCATCTCGTGACCCGCGCGCTGCTCACCGCCGGCCTATTCGGCCTCGTGGCCGGCACTCCGGGTCTCGCCCGCGCCGAGGAGAGCGAGCCCGATGAGCCGGCCGAGCACGCCGTTCGCCCGGGTCCGCGCCGCGATGAGCTCCCAGCGCCTTCAGCACGCACGAACGCCGTGCTGGTGGGCTCGGCCGTAACCGCCGGCTGGTACGGGCTCGCGCTCGGTTCGAGCTTCCTGTGGCCCGACGCGGTGGGCGCGCACGACTTGCGCATTCCCGTCGCGGGGCCGTGGATGGCGCTGTCACACACCGGCTGCGGACATGTCTCGGACTGCAGCACCGTGGTTGTCGTGCTGCGCGCGATCGCGACGAGCCTCGACGCGGTCGGCCAAGCGGGCGGGCTCGCGGTGATCGGTGAAGGTTTGTTCTTGCCCACGCGAGAGCCCGAGCGCGCGCCGGCGCACGCCACGAACTTCAGATTCTACCCGAGCTTCGACGCCGAAAAGGGCGGGCTTCACTTCGGTCTTTCGGGTGTGTTCTGAAGCGTCGGCAAGCGACGCAACGAAACGGAAACAGGGCTGCTGCAAATTCCGCGTCCGGCGCACGCGCGGTGCACGCGCAAATTCAGCCGCGAAAGCCGTAACTTGAACGTCGTTAGTGCGCGCGAGACCCAGGCGTGTTACCTGATGCTCGCTATGGAGGCTGCCCGGTGAGTCGACGAACCAAGTTCGTCCTAGTCACCGGCGGAGTCGTCTCCTCGATCGGTAAGGGTCTCACCTCCGCGTCCATCGGCGCGTTGATGGAAGCGCGGGGCCTTCGCGTCACGCACATGAAGCTCGATCCGTACATCAACGTGGATCCGGGCACCATGTCGCCGTATCAGCACGGTGAGGTGTACGTCACGGACGACGGCGCGGAGACCGATCTCGATCTCGGCCACTACGAGCGCTTCACCAGCTGCCGGCTCGGCCGCCAATCCAACGTCACCACCGGCCGCATCTACGAGGCCGTGATCACCAAGGAGCGCCGCGGCGAATACCTCGGCGCGACCGTGCAGGTCATTCCGCACATCACCGACGAGATCAAAGCGCGTGTACACGCCGCGACGGAAGACGCCGACATCGCGATCATCGAAATTGGCGGCACCGTGGGCGACATCGAGTCCCTGCCGTTTTTGGAGGCGATTCGCCAGCTCAAGCTGGAGGCTGGGCAGAGCAACGCCTTGAGCGTGCACGTCACGCTCGTGCCGCACATCGTGACCGCGGGTGAGCTCAAGACCAAGCCAACGCAGCACTCCGTACGCGAGATGCGCGAGATCGGCATTCAGCCGGACATCCTGATCTGTCGTTGCGATCGACACATCGCGCGCGGGCTCAAAGAAAAGATCGCGCTGTTCTCGAACGTCCCGGTCGAGAGCGTGGTGTCCGCAGTGGACGTGTCTTGCATCTACGAGCTGCCGCTCGTGCTCCACGCGGAGGGTCTCGACGCCCAGATCGCCGAGCGACTCAACATCTGGTCACGCCAACCCGAGCTCGGCGCTTGGAAGCGCGTCGTGGAACGCTTCAAGAAGCCGCAGAACGGCAGCGTGCGGATCGGCGTCGTCGGCAAGTACGTGCACCTCAAGGACAGCTACAAATCCCTGCACGAAGCGCTGGTCCATGGCGGCCTCGCCAACGACGTGGCCGTGCAGCTCGAGTACATCGATTCCGAACAAATCGAGCGCGGTAGCTCGCCCGCGCTGCTCAGCGGCCTCGACGCGGTGCTGGTCCCGGGCGGCTTCGGAGACCGCGGGGTCGAGGGCAAAATCAACGCGATTCGCTACGCCCGCGAGCACGGTCTGCCGTTCTTCGGCATCTGTCTGGGCATGCAGATGGCCGTGATCGAGTTCGCGCGCAACGTGTGCGGCCTGAAAGGCGCCAACTCCACCGAGGTGCAAAAGGACTGCCCGCACCCCGTGATCGATCTGATGCCCGACCAGCGCGGCGTGAAGGACAAGGGCGGCACCATGCGGCTCGGCGCGTACCCTTGCACGCTCAAAGCGGGCAGCCGGGCGCACGAGCTCTACAAGAGCGAAGAGATCTCCGAGCGCCACCGGCACCGCTTCGAATTCAACAACGACTACCGCGAACAACTCACGCAAGCCGGGCTCGTGTTGAGCGGCACCAGCCCCGATGATCGCCTGGTCGAGATCGTGGAATTGCCGGATCACACCTTCTTCGTCGGTTGCCAATTCCATCCGGAATTCAAGAGCCGGCCGATGAATGCGCACCCGCTATTTTCCGGCTTCGTCGCGGCCGCCATTCACCGCCGCGACGAAATCGCCAAGAGCGCGCGCGGCGAGAGCACCCAGCCGGAAGCAACCAGCGTCAATTGACGCGCGCGTAGACGTAGGCGCGGGCAGTCTTGACTGGCAAACCGGGCACTAGCCGCATCTCAACTTCAACCAGCAGCATTCCTGGGGCGCAGGGGCGAAGCCCCGCTAAGCGACATGGCAGCTTCGGATCCCCAGATCGCAGACTGGAACAGACGCCAAGCCCCAACGAAAGCCGGCGAACCCGGCGCATGCGTCCTCGCTGGTCGACGAGGTCGCCAGGCCCGATGCACGCGACTACACCCAACAAAAAAACAAACAAACAAAATCCAGCCCCGCTCGTGCTGCTGCTTTGCTTCGCCTGTGGCCCGAAACCGCCGGTGCGCACTGCGCTCGAGGGCGATCTCGCGGCGCTGAGGCACGACATTGCGCAGGCGCAAGCCGAGCATTCGCTCAGCGACTCGCGAGTGGCCGATCTCGCGCAAGCCGTCGCGACTCGCGAAATTTGGTCGACCGAGGGGGCGCTCGGCGCGGCGCGTGTGCGCTCCCTGCGCGGGTGCCAAGGCGCGCTGGCCGACATCCTCGAAAAGCGAGCGAAGGGCGACGATGACGTCGCGGCGGAGGCGACGGTCGCGCTGCTCGAGCTACACCGCGTGAACGCGGAAAGGATCACCGAGCGCTACTCCAACGCAACGCAGCCGAGCTTTCGCGCGCTCGCCGCGCGCGCAGCCACGAGGCCGGCTGATTCGGCGCTGCGCCTGCGCTTTTACGCCGACGCCGACCAACGCGTGCGCCGCGGGGCGCTGGTCTCGGCCGTGGCGGCGCGCCAGCCGAGCGAGCTTGCCGCGCTACTCGAAGCGGGGCGGCTCGATCCGGAGCCTGTGAACCGCAGCCTGGCCGTGCGCGCCGCAGGCGCGATCGGCGGCGAACAAGCCGTGCTCGGCTTGAAGGATCTCTGGGCGCGCGCCGATACCACGCTGCGCCTGGCGATCGTCGATGCCTGGGCGGAGCCGGCCTCGCTGCGCGCAGGCGGGGTGCGCGAGCTCGCCGTGGCAGCGGATCAGAACGCCTCACTCGCTTCCATCAGCGCCGCCTACGAGCTCTCGCGCACGGGCGGCGACGAGGCGGCTGCCGGCGCGGCGCGCCTCGTGCGTGCCCTCGGCCCGGGAGTGGCCGACGAGCGACGCCTCGCGCTCGCGCTGGTGCCGCTCACGAGCGAGAGTTTGCCGGCGGTTCGCAAGCTCACGAGCGATGCCGACCTCGCAATCGCCGTCGCCGCATACGGACGCTTGCTCGCGGTCCCGAGCGAACATGCCCAAGCCCTCGACGCGCTCCGAAAAATCGCCGGGCGAGAGAGCCACTCAGCCACCGAACAGCGCTCGATCGACGACGCGCGCAGCCTACTGGCAGTCGAGGGCGAGCAATCCCTGGGTGCGAGCTTCGTAGCCGAGCTTTCGGCGAAAGCGCCCGAGAGCCGGCACCGCGCCGCGAGCGCGCTGATTCAATTGGCTCGACTCGCCGACGCCGCGACGGCTCTCGCGGACGCCGACCCCGACGTGCGCTCGGGCGTCGCGTGCGAGATCCTCAGCAAGCGCGCCCGCGACTAGTACCGCATCCCTCGGCTCCCTCGGCTCCCTCGGCTCACGGAAAGATCACGAAGCGCGCGCCCAGGGTCAACCATTGGTGGCTGGCCGTGTTGGTGATGCTGAAGTCCTCGGTCGCGGTCGGGGAGTCGACGTGTAAATGGTTATAGGATCCGGCCGAGAAATCGACGAAGGGGCCGATGCCGAAGCCGCTGCTGACACGAAAATCCACGCCGGCCATCAGATGGGCAAATTCGAAGCCGCTGAACGACGCGGAGCTGGTGTTGCCGTTCTGAGAGCCGCTCACGCCCGTCGACTCGAAGCCAAAGCCGTAGCCGAGCCACGGATCGGCCATCTCACCCGGAAGAATGCTGTAGATTATCTCGGGCCCGGCGCGCACCGAGAAACTCAAGCAG
>DASYCR010000287.1:0-3081 GCA_036500095.1 Polyangiaceae bacterium | reverse complement strand
TGCTGCTCGCTGCGGTCAGCTAGCAGGGTTCAACACCCTGCTAGAGTTGGCGTGACAGGCTAGGACGAAACCGCAACGCGCTGCTCGGCAGTTTGGTTCAGAGATGGCGGGCCACACGTCGCTCGATTGCGCGGCCGCGAGGCGTGAGCCGAGCGCCGTGAGGTCGAACGATGGCGCCTGCTGCCAGCTCGGTTCCTCGGCGTCTCCGAGCAGGTGAACCAGCCCCACGCGCAGATGGCTGGTGCCGAAGTGCTCACGCGCCGCGTCGCGGTAGGCGGCGAGTTGGAAAGCGTATCGCTCGTCGTCTCCTCCGCGTGACCGCTTGTAGTCCACGACGTCGATGCTGTGGTCGGGATAGCGAACGACCAGATCCAGCGTGGCCTTCAGGACCAACGTCATCCCAGCCGAGTCGATAGCGAAGACCGGTGTGCGCGGCGCGAACAAGTCGAGCTGCCTGCTGCCTGGTCGCTCATTCTTGGCGGGCGCGCTTGCTTCTGGCGACGCAGAAAGCGGGACGCTGAGAGCGATCTCGCGCAGGAGCGTCGCGCCGCGCGCGCGCAATTCCCGAGCGTAGCGACCCGAGAGGAAGCGCGCGATGCCGTTCGCGGTTTCGTGCGTGGACTCGGCGTCGGGTTCCAGTCCCTCGCGCACCAGCAGGGCGTGAACCTCCGCAAGCGGTACGACTTCGCCCCAACGCGACTCTGGAAAGCGTTCGAGTACGCGGTGCGCCGCACTGCCGAGCGAGCGCGGATCGTCGCTGTGATCGAGCGCGGTCGTGTGGCCGAGCGCCGGCTCCGCGATACCGAGCAGCCGCGTCAGCCGGAAGCGACGCGCGCAGATCGCGAAATCTGACAGTGCGGTGACCCCGACGCTGACGCGCGCCACGCGCGGAATCGCCGGACGCTCCGGGACGGGCAGCGCCGGAGCCGGCTCTTTTCGTGGGACTCGGCTGGATGTCGTGAGCAGGCTGGCGGCGGATACACGCTCGATGCCCGGGATCTCAGCCAGCTGCCAGAGCTCGCCGGCGATCGAGCTTGCCAGCGAATAGGTCGTCGGTTTTCCAGGCGGAAGCACGATCGCCAAGTGCTCGCGGGCGCGGGTGAGAGCAACGTAGCTCAGTCGCTGTCGCTCTGCGCGAGCCCGTGCCGTCGCGTCCTCGTACGCCCTTCGCTGCAGCGGAGTGGACAAGGCGCCCTGATCGGTCCGGTGACGAAGGACAAGGCTTGTCGTTTGCGCCGTGCGCAGCAAGCTGAGCGGCTCCGTGCGCGGGCGCTCTGTGCCTCCCACGTCGAGCATGATCACGGTCGGGAACGCCAAGCCCTTGCTGCCGTGAACCGTGAGGAGTCGCACCGCGTCGTCTTCCTCCGAGAAAACGGCCGCTTCGGCTTCGTCCACGTCGAGCGCAATTTGACGCCCGAGCCAGCGGACGAAAGGGTTCAGGTTGCCCCCGTGTCGACTCGCAATTTCGAGCACGCGCTCGACGTTACCAAAGCGCTCGCGCCCGCGCGGCAGCGCCGCATACAGCGCTTCCAGTTCGAATAGTTCGACGATCAGGGCCAACGCCTGGCGTGGCGACAGTTTGGGTCCCGCGGCGAACAGCACTTGTAAGCGAGCGAGTAGGGCGTCGGTCTTTGCTCGTTCCTCGACGTCGCTGAGCTCAATTTCACCCCAAGTGCGCCAATCGGCCAGTCCAATGCGCGGTTGCGACAGCGCTGCCAACGTTTGGTCGCTCAAGCCGGCGAGCGGGCCGCGCGCGACGATCGCGAGCGCATGGCGATCCCGTGGTTCGCGCAGGAGTCGCAAGGCGGCCGACAGATCGCGAACCTCCGCGGTGCGATACAAGGCGCGGCCGGCGACGACGAACGGCAGCGCAAAGTGGTCGAGCGCGATCTCGACGAGCGGGAGCGTCGCGCGCCTGCGCGCCAAGATGGCGATCTCGCGTAGCGGCGTGCCGGCTTCCGCCAGCTGAGCGCACAGACCCGCGGCCACGAACGCACTGCGCTGGGCGGGCTTGGCGTGGGTCACGACCGGCGCGGCGTCAGGCGGCGTGCTGGCGTCGTCTTCGAGCAAGGTGACGCGTCCTCGAGCCGCCGGTACGCGCTGGCTCGGGACAACGAGCGCCTCGGCGTCGGTATACCGGATCTCGAACGGACGCGTGGGGCGTTCGGAATAGTCGCGCCGCGCGATCTGGTTGTTGGCCTCGATCAGCGCGGGTTGCGAGCGATAGTTTTCGGTGAGCGTGTGAAAGCTCGCGACGGGATTGGGATTGAAAGGCACGCCGTGCAGATCGAGTTGACGGCTCGCATCTGGGCCGGAGAGCTCGACCGCGAGTTCGGTGAACACCGACACGTCCGCGCCGCGGAACGCGTAAATCGACTGCTTGCGATCGCCGACCACGATCAGTCCCCGCGCGGAAAGATCGCCCGCGTTCGGCAAGCAACCCCGTCGTCGGCCGCGGATGGATTCGGGGCGCTCACGCAGCAGGAACAACAGATCGCGCTGCACGCGACTCGTGTCTTGAAACTCATCGACCAGCACGACGTCGAAATCCGAGCGAGCACGCAGAGCGATGTCGGGATGGTCACGCAAGCCGTCGCGCGCGAGTCGCAATGCGTCGCCAAAGCTCACCAGACCGGCTCTTCGCCGGGCGCTGAGCAAATTCTGTTGCAGCTCAGCGAGCAAGTTAGCCACGTCGCGCAGTTCGGCCGCGAGCTCGCCTGCCTGCTCTTGGAAATCCACGAAGCGCTTGAATCGCAGCGGTTTGGCGTCGCTGCCGAGGCCGTCTTGGAACGCACTGAATTCCGGCCAAAACGCAGCCTCTTTCAGTTTCTTACTGGCGCTCACCAGCGCGAACTCCGAGAGCGCCGCTCGCAGGGCGGCAAAGTCGCGCCTTGCGAGCGCGGCCAGCGCGCCTCGTGCTCCTGCGCTGAGCGTGCACGGCTCTGCGCGGGCAATGTCCTCACAGATCGCGCGGAGTCGTGCGAGCTCCGTCTCGGCGTCGCGCTCGTAGCTGTCGATCGCGAGTTCCTCGGCACGCAGCCCCTCGTTGTCCAAGCGGTCGAGCAAGGAGTACAGGCTCCA
>DASYCR010000286.1:0-1983 GCA_036500095.1 Polyangiaceae bacterium | reverse complement strand
CTTGAAGAACGAGTTCATCGCGTTCCAGGAGCGACCTGGACTCTACCCGGCGCACATCACAGCACTGCTCGAGATCGATCTCGTGCGTATGTTCAAGGAAAATGGCCTCAAGGCGCAGGTGGCCTATTCAGGGCAAGGCCGGATACCCCTGAGCGCGCGCTCGTTTCCAAACGTGCTCAGCGCGCGTTCAGGAGCGCGCGGGCGCGCTTTCAGCGACAATGTGATTGTGTTTGCGCAGAAACCATCCTGACCCCCATGCAAAGCCTCTGGAACCCCGAACACGCTTCGCTTTGCGCCACTGAGCTCGCGCTCCGCGTCTACACCTCACAGCTCCTCGGTCGTGACGACACGCTCGTGTTGCACGGTGGCGGCAACACGTCGCTCAAGGTGCGGGAGCGCAATCTGGTTGGGGAGGAGGAGGAGATCTTGTACGTCAAGGGGAGCGGCTGGGATCTGGTGAGCATTCAGGAGGCGGGGTTTGCGCCGGTGCGGATGGCGCATTTGTTGAAGCTGGCGCGGCTCGAGGCGCTGTCGGATCCGCAGATGGTGAACGAGCTCGCGACGCAGGTGACGCGCGCGGGCGCTCCGGGGCCTTCCGTCGAAGCTATTTTGCACGCTATTTTGCCGCATCGCTTTGTGGACCACACGCACGCGGACGCGGTGCTCGCGGTCACCAATACGCGGGACGGCGCGGCGCGCGTGAGGGAGATCTTTGGCGATGAGGTGGTGGTCATTCCGTACGTGATGCCGGGGTTCGACTTGGCGCGACTGTGCGCCAAGCAGCTCGAGGCCGATGCGCATGCGCGAACGATCGGCATGGTGCTGCTCAATCACGGCATTTTTTCGTTCGGTGCGACGGCGCAGGAGTCGTACGAGCGGATGATCGCGCTCGTGGGGCGCGCGGAGGCGTACCTCGGGCGGCACAAAGCCTGGGAGCTCGCGTCTCCAACAGCCGATCCGCCAACGTCCGAACTCCGACTCGAGATTGCAGCGCTTCGGCAACGACTCTCGACGTGCGCCGGCCTTCCGGTCGTGTTGGCGACGGCGCAGGAGCCTCGTTTTCTTGCGTTCGCGCGGCGGCCCGACGTCGCGACGGTGAGCCAGCAGGGCCCGGCCACGCCGGATCACGTGCTCCGGACCAAGCGGTTACCGATGCTCGGGCGCGACGTGGACGCTTACGCGCGCGCCTATGCCGCGTACTTCGAGCGCAACGCGCCGCACGCCAAGGAACCGAAGACTCCGCTCGACGCGGCGCCGCGGGTGATCCTCGATCCCGAACTCGGGCTCGCTACGGTCGGTCGCAGCGCGAAGGACGCGCGCATCGTGCGCGACATTTACTCGCACACGATCGACGTGATTCTGCGCGCCACGGCGCTCGGCGGTTATCAGGCGCTGCCGGAGAAGGACCTCTTCGACGTCGAGTACTGGGACCTCGAGCAGGCTAAGCTCAAGCGCGCGGGCTCGGCTCCCGTGTTCGCGGGCGAGGTCGCGCTGGTCACGGGGGCGGCGTCCGGGATCGGCAAGGCTTGCGTGGCGGCTTTGTTGAAGCGTGGCGCCGCGGTGATCGCGCTCGACCTCAATCCAGAAGTCACGAAGCTACACACGCGGCCCGATTTTCTTGGGTTGAGCTGCGATGTCACGTCGCTCAGCGCGCTGCGCGCCGCGCTCGAGACGGGGGTTCGCGCGTTCGGAGGGCTGGATCTGTTGGTGCTCAACGCCGGGATTTTCCCAGGCGCCAAGGGCGTGGCCGAGCTCACAGACGAGGAGTGGCGGCGCGTGATGAGCGTCAATCTCGACGCCAACCTGGCGCTGCTCCGCGAATGTCATCCGCTTTTGAAGCTCGCGCCGCGCGGCGGCCGTGCCGTCGTGATCGGCTCGAAGAACGTGCCGGCACCGGGACCCGGCGCCGCGGCGTATTCGGCGTCCAAGGCGGCGTTGACGCAGCTCGCTCGGGTCACGGCGCTCGAATGGGGACGCGATCGC
>DASYCR010000285.1:0-5206 GCA_036500095.1 Polyangiaceae bacterium | reverse complement strand
TCTGAACCCGCGCGCGCTCGAGCCCGACGCCGGTGCGGGTGCCTAGCAGCGTGGGGTGGGGCAAGAGCTCGCCCGCGTCGAGGCCTGCTTGTTGCGCGGCGGCGAGCAGCGCGCGCCCAAATGCGCGTGCGTCCGCTGCGCGCGCACCCGGGGACTTGCACAGGTTCTGATCGATCAGCCGCGCAACGACGGCGGGTACCGTGTTCGCCCGCGGCGCGCTCAGGAGCGGCGCGGGCGTCGCGCTCTGCTGCTTGACCAACACCTGAACCGCGCTCGGGTCGTCGAATGGCGTGTGGCCGGCGAGGCACTCGTACAGGATGGTCGCGATGGCGTAGACGTCTCCGGCCGGCCCTGGCTGCTCGCCGGACGCGCCCTCGGGGGACACGTAGCGAGCGCTGCCAAAAATAGCGCCGGCCTGCGTGGCGATCGAGGGCTTTGCGTCGTCCACGCGCGCGACGCCGAAATCGAGCACCTTGACGAAGTCGCTGTCGTCGCCGCGCTGCACGAGCATCAGATTTTCCGGCTTGAGATCGCGATGCACGATCCCGAGGCGGTGCGCTTCGCCGACGGCATCGGCGAGCTGCAAAACGATGTGCAACGCGCGCGCGAGCGGCAGCGCGCCCTGTGCGGCCAGCGCCGAGCGCAAGCTCATGCCATCGAGGTATTCGAGCGCCATGTAGGGGATCCGCGCGCCGTTGTCGTCGAACTCCGAGAGCGTGAGGATCTCGACGAGGTTCGGGTGCCGCAAGCTGCCGAGCACGCGAGCCTCCCGTCGAAAGCGACTGACGAGCGCGCCGTTGTCCGCGAGATCGCGATGCATCAGCTTGACGGCGACATTGCGCTCCACGCCGAGCTGCTCTGCGCGATAGACGCGACCCATGGCGCCCGAGCCGAGCAGCGCGTCCAGGCGAAACGCGGTGCCGAGCTGACGCCCGAGGTAGGGGTCAGGCCCGGAGTCCAGCGCGCGCACAGACAGAGGCGTGCCGTCGGCAGGACAAAAGATCACGTCGGCCGCGTAGGTGAGGCCGCAGGTGGAGCAGCGACGCCCAAGGTCGCCCATGGCAGTCGAGGCTAGCACGCGCGTTCGGGAAGACGCGGGATCATTCGTGATCTTGGGGCATTCAGGGGGCTTGGCCGGTCACGCGAAGGTATTTTTGCGCGCTCTACTTTTATAGCGAAGATTGCCCGGCGCGAGACTAGGCTGCGCCCCCGCATGAGCGACGAGCACTCCCCCGACGCGCCCGCGGCGTCACCGGCGCCCGAGCAGCAACAAGCGCCCGACGCGGAGCGTGCAGGGGCGGCCGCGCCGTTGGTCGAGGAGCGCGCGTCGGGTTGGCGCGTGGAGCTGCCCGCCTTCGAGGGGCCGCTCGACCTGCTCTTGCACTTGATTGAAGAGCACGAGCTCAACGTGATGGATATTCCGATCGCCTTCGTTACGGCGAAATACGTCGAATACATCACGCTGATGGAGGAGGTGAACATCGACGTCGCCAGCGAGTACCTGGTGATGGCGGCGACGCTCACCCACATCAAGTCGAAGATGCTGCTACCCGAACTGCCGTCCGATCAAGAGGACGAGCTCGAGCCGGAGCTCGACCCACGGGCCGAGTTGGTGCGTCGACTGCTCGAGTACCAGAAGTACAAACTGGCCGCGGCGCAGATGGCCGATGGCTCCGTGCTCGGTCGAGACGTCTTCTTGCGGGGTCTGCCCGCCCCCGACGTCGAAGGACCGGCCCCTCTGGCCGGGCTCAGCCTGTTCAAGTTGCTCGATGCGTTTCAGGGCGTCCTTGCCCGCGCGAAAACCACGATCGATCACCAGATCGACCTCGAGCGGTTCTCCATTACCGATCGCATCAACGAGCTCAGCGACCTCTTGCGCGCGCGCGGCAAGGTCTTGTTCGAGGATCTTTTCGAGGGTTCGCGCTCGCGCGGTGAGCTGATCGTGACGTTCCTGGCGCTGCTCGAGATGACGCGTCTGCGTCTCACGCGCCTCGACCAAGACGGCGCGCTGGCGCCGATCTTCGTCGAGCTGGCGGTGAGCGAAGACGCAGAGAGTATCGACGCGGCGTCGAGCGAGTCAGGTGCGGAGCCCGCGGGTGGCGTGAGCGAAGACGAGACGACCGAGTGGAGCGATAAGTCTGAGATGGAGCCGGAGTGATGGCAGCTAGGAAACACGTTCAATCGAAAGCGGCCCGAGCCGTCCAGGTGAGTGAAGCTCCGGAGTCAGCGGTGAGCGCCGAGAGCGCGGCCGAGAGCGCGCCGCAAGACGAGGCGCCCGTGCCTGAGCCGGACGCCGCTCCAGTCGTTCTCGAGCCGACTAACGACGCATCGGCGGCTGCCCCGGGTTCTCAAGATTCGGCGGGCGTCGATCTGGTCGCGCAGGGCGGCTCGGAGCAAGCCAACGTTGACGACACGGGCAGCTATTTGAAAGGGCTCTTGGAAGCTTTGATCTTCGTTTCGGATCATCCGCTCGAGCTCAAGGATCTCGCGCGCGCCGCGAAGATCGACAAGAAGCGCGCGGAGGAGTTGGTCGAGGAGCTCAAGCGTGATTACGAGTCGCGTGGCGTGCGGCTCGATGAAGTGGGCGGTGGCTTCGCGTTTCGCAGCGCCTCCGCATACTCCGAGCTCGTGCGCGGCTATTTGTCCTTGCGCCCGGTGCGCTTGTCGCGTGCGCAGCTGGAGACGCTGGCGATCGTTGCCTACCGCCAACCTGTAACCCGCCCCGAGGTCGACGACATCCGCGGTGTCGACGCCGGCCCCGTGCTGAAGGGTCTGCTCGAGCGCGACCTGATTCGCATCATCGGCAAAAAAGACGAGCCAGGGCGTCCCATGTTGTACGGGACCACGCAGACCTTCTTGCAGGTCTTCAGTTTGAAGTCGCTGCGCGATCTGCCGACGCTGCGGGAGTTCACCGAGCTCAACGAAGAGTCGCGTAAGACCTTCGAGGAGGAGTTGGGCGAAGAGGCGCCAGAAGGGCCGATCAGTTTCGAAGAAGCGCTGGCGGCCGAGGCAATCGCCGACGGCAGCGCCACGGGTGAGCCCCCGGGCGCGGCCGCGTCCGAGATTCCGCCTGATCACGAGGCGGATGAGGACGAGGATGAAGCCGAAGACGAGGCCGACGAGCCTGAAAAGGCGGTGGGATCCGACACGTCAAAGGCCGAAGACGGCGACGAAGATGACGACGATGACGATGACGACGACGACGACGACGATGACGACGACGACGACGATGACGACGATGACGACGATGACGACGACGAATGATCGCCGCTGCGCGTGCTCGTCGCGTTGAAATCAGTCTTTTTTCGCCGCCTTCGCGTCCGCGCCTTCCGGGCTGTCTCCAAATGTCTTGGATAGAGCCAGCACTTGATCGAACAGGGCGGGGTGGGTGACGAGCTTCTGCACGATCTCCCAGAGTTTTGGGTCGGCGAGCCGAGCGACACCCGTTACGGCGTTAGCCTTGCCGCGGGGCGTGCGTGGGATTGCGCTCGCTCCCTTTTTTCGCAAGGTCTCCATCTGCAGCACGAAGCGCTTGGTGGGAAAGAGCTCGCCCGACTCCCACGCCATGACCTCCTTGTGATCGACATTCAAGGCGGCTGCCAGCTCCTTGGCGGTACAAGTAAGTTCTTTGCGAAGCTCTTTGATCTGCTCGGGTGACACGCCGAGATTTCTATCATTCCCGGAGCTTTCGAGGAAACTACCGTGAGGTCCCGCCCGATGCTGAGAGCGTGCGGGGTCTTTTGCTGCTCGGAGCGTTCGGCATCGCCGCTTGTGGCGACGGCCTGTCTCAGCCGGATCGGCCGGCGACGAGCAGCGTCGTCGTTGCGTTCGAACCCGAGTCGGCGCCGGACGCTGTGCCGAGCGTGGTGCATATTCACGTGCGCGGGCCGGTCGATCTGCGCACGCTCGGCCTGTTTCAAGGCTCGCTCAGCAGCTACGCGCTCGGCCGCATCAAATCGGGAGACGTGCCCGCGACGCTCGTCGAGCGCCAAGTGGCGGCGGTCGGATTTCGCAGCGCGGACGACGTCGTGCTCGCGCCGTCGCGCTCGCTCGAGCTCGGCGGGGAGTACTCGCTCGCCTCGGCGCAGGGGCTGATCAGCGCGTTTCAGGTCGTCAAACAGGACACGGGCGCACGGCTCGAGCGAGTCTGGCCGCCACCCGATGGCGGCGGGCATTTCGTCTACTGCTCGGCCGAGCCGAGCTCACCCGCGCCCGACACGTTGGAGCTCGAGCCGGGCAACATCGCGGTCGCGGTGAGCCCCGGTGTGGACGCGAGCGGCGCCCTGGCAGAGCGCTGCATTTCGTTCGATGCCGGCTCCGAGCTCGACGCGAGCTCCGTCGTCGTGCCGCCTGTCACCTACGGAGGACTGACTCTCGATCCGACGCCAATCAGCGCGCCGGACGCCGCAGCGGCTGCCGCCGTTTCTTGCGCCAACAGCGAACTCGCGCTCGGTTTTGGCTGCGCTATTGCGGACGACGATCGGCTGCTGGTTCGCACGCCCAAGGCGCCGCTGCTCTGGCGAGTGACGACGCGCACCGGCGTAGAGGTCCAGCTGACGAGCTCGGAAGCTCCGCTTCTGATTCGCGGCCTGAGCCCGAGCGCGTCCGAGCCCATCGCGGGTGAAGCGTACGACGCGCTCGGTAACGTAGAATCGTTTTCGGTCGTCGCCCATACGTTGCCGGCGCGCGACCATCTCGTGCTGAGCGAAGTGCTGGCCAATCCGCTCGGACCAGAGCCCGCGTCGGAATGGGTCGAAGTCGTCAACGACGGCTCGAGCGCGCTGTCGCTCGCCGGATTCGTGTTCGAGGATTCGAAGATCGCCGTACCGTTGCCGGCCGCGGAGCTCGTACCTGGGGAGTACGCCTTGCTCGTCCGCGACGACTTTGCTCCGGGCGGGAGCGACGTTGCTCCTCTCGCGGGCACGCAGCTGGTTCGCCTTCCGGAGCTCGGCAGCGGCGGGCTGAGCAACAGCGGTGAAGCGGTCTTTCTGGCGACCAGCGCGGGCGTCGTCATTTCGAGCTTTCCGCCGCTTGCGCCGCGGGCGGGGGACAGCGCTGCTCGCGTGTATCCGTGGTCTCCGGACGGCGCTGCGAGCTCATTCACGACCGGCACGCCCACGCCGGGCGCACCAAATTCTGGCCTGTAAAAGGCCGTGATCAGGCGCCCGAGATCGTCATGTTGCCCACGCGGAACGTAGGCGCGGCT
>DASYCR010000284.1:0-1924 GCA_036500095.1 Polyangiaceae bacterium | reverse complement strand
AGCGGCGTCTGCTGTCACCACCGTCAGGATCAAGCTCGACTTGTTACCGGTCTGCCAAGCGTTGGTGTCGGTGCCGGGCGGATCACTCGGCTCGAACATGTTGCCGAGCGGCGAAGCCGGGATCAGCACCATCAAGCCGAGAATCACGGCGGCACCCAGGAAGCGGCCGCCGATTACCGGCGTCGGTTCTTCTTCGTCCACGCGACGCACGGTCGCAGGCGGCTTGCTGGTCGATTTCTGAGTCCCGGCGCCTTTGTTGACGCTAGCCCCGCCTGCAGCCTTCGCTTCCGGTTTGCTCGATTCGCTCGTCGCCATCGCGCGCTTCAATAGCGCAAATGGCCTCTGCTCCCAAGTGCCCGCGGGCAATTGCGAAAAGCTCGGGAAAAAGCCGCGCTCTTAGGAACAGTCCGAAAATGCCGCCTGATACAGGGCCGCGCCGAGCCGCTCGTGGCCCGCCGGACCAAAGTGAATGCCGTCCTTGAACGGCGTAAAAAACCGGGGACAGAGCACGTCCGGATCGCCGCAGGAAAGGAGCGCGAAGGCATCCACCACGCGGTCCACGCGGCCTTGGGCGGGTTGCTCGCGGATCCAAGTGTTGAGCGTGCGCGTGGCGTCGCTGCGCGACGGGTTGAAGTAGCGAGTGAAGCCGCCCCAAGGCGCGACGGTGAGCGCCACGACTTTCATGCCGCGGGCCTTGGCGGTGGCATACATGTAGCTCAGGTCGGCTTCGATCTTCGCTGGCGTGCGGAACGCGGTCAGATCGCTGTACAAATCATTCACACCGCCGAACACGATCAGGTGCGTGTACGGCTTGGGGGAGCTGGCGATTTCCTCGTCGAAGTGGCGACGCATTTGGTTCACCATCGTGGCGCCGCGACCAAAGTTGTCGATTTCGACGTTCGGGCAGCGCGCCTTTACGTACTCGAGGTAGCCGCCGCCGTGCGAATGCGGGTCGGTCAAGGAATCACCCACCGCCGCGATTACGTAGTGAGGCCGCGTGACGCCTGGCTTGGCTCCGGCGTCTAGGGGCTCCGTTGCCGCTGCGACGCCGGGGCCCGCTACGCTGGGCATGGGCGCCTGGGGGATCTGCGCGCTCGAGCTGGGCGCGACTGGCGCTGCGGCTTCAGTGGGGCTGCGCAGCGGCGGCTCGACTTGATCTGCGCCGTGGCAGCTCGAGAGGACGGCAATGAGCCAGAAATAGCGGCAAAAATCGGCCGTTGCGAGCCGATGTCGTGGCGGTCGAGTTTGTGTGGCGTTCAAGGTAGCCTGCCCGAACTTTCACATGAGCGCGGCCGAAGTCTACCGAAAGACGCGCAAAGTTCCGGATCTGTTTTGGAACGCCTACGTTTGCCGTCCCATTGCTGCAGTCTTGGTGAGCGCGATCCAAGGCACGCGCGTCACGCCGAACCAGATCACGCTCTCGGCGGTGTTCGTCGCGCTGGTGTCCGTGGCGCTCTTGCTCGCAGTTCCGGGGCACGTAGGGTTGATCGCGGCGGTCGTCGTGTTCGAGATCTCGTACGTGCTCGACTGTGCGGACGGCATGCTCGCGCGGTGGCGAGGCACGGCGTCGCCCGTTGGACACTTGCTCGACTTTTTGATGGATGAGCTGAAGGCGTTTCTGCTGCTCGCGGCGGTGGCGGTGCGCCTGTTTCGCGAGCACGGCGAGGTGCGCTTCTTGCTGCTCGGGTTGTTCGGGCTAGTCGCGCTCGCGTCGGGCATCGCGCTGACTACGTTCGTACGTCGACCCGAGGTGATGGGGCCGCAAGTGAGCGCGCCGGCTGTGGCGAGCGCGCCGCGCTCGCTCGCCGGGCGCGCCATTGCGCTCGTGGAGAGCGGCGCGAAGTTTCTGATCCACTACCCGTCGTACTTGCTCTATGTCGCGATTTTGGGGCGAATCGAGCTGTATTTTTGGCCGTACGTGGCG
>DASYCR010000283.1:0-14518 GCA_036500095.1 Polyangiaceae bacterium | reverse complement strand
GGTCGCACACGCCGTTGTTGCAGCAGTCCTGCGGGCAGGTCGTCGGCTCGTTGCCCTCGCACACATAGTTGCCGCAGAAGGCGGTTTGGCAATCTTGCGGGCAGTACGCGTAGTCGTACGGATCACACACGCCGTTGTTGCAGCAGTCCTGCGGACAAGTCGTCGACTCGTTGCCCTCGCACACGTAGTTGCCGCAGTAAGCGGTCTGGCAATCTTGCGGGCATTGGTAGGTCTCGTTGCCCTCGCATTGGCCGTTGCCGCAGTAGCCGTTCGGACAGTCGGAGGGGCACTGGTAGTAGTCGTATGCCTCGCAGCTGCCGTTGCAGCTCGAGTTCCCGCCGGTGCCGGCTACGCCACCGAAGCCGGCTCGGCCCGCGCTGCCGCCAGCGCCGCCGACCGGGCCGATCCCCCCGGTCGCCGCCACGCCGTCGTACGGACTCGTCGGCAGATCGTTCCTGCCGCAGCCGGCAACCCCGACGCCCAGCACGATGCCGAGCGTTACCAAAGCCTTAGCGAGAACCTGCGACGCCTTACTCATTTTTCCACCAAGCCCCACGCAAATAACAAGCCATATGCATCCGGCGTTTGCCGGATGCGCCAAGAGTTCATCTCTAGCTCAGATTTTCGCAGACTCCACGGGAGTTGTGCCAATTATCGTCAATCGTCGCGCGGCACAGCCGGACATCAAAGTCCGACCGCTGAACGGCCGTTCGCCGCACCAGACACCAAGCTGCTCCATGTCAATGTCAGCGGGTCGACGTTTTGATCGCGTCGCCGGTGCCAAGCGCGAAAAAAGACACGCCTCGCCAGGGCGGGCTTAGGTCTGCCCGTAGCGCGTATTCTCCAGCAAAATCACGTTCGTCTTGGAGCGTGTCTCGCCGGCGTTGGTCACGTAAACCGCGGGTTTGTCGACGATCGGGCAGACCTTCTCGCACGCCCCGCAACCGACACAAAGCGACGGATCCACGTGCGGGCGCTGCACCTTGATGGTCAGCATCGCCGCCTGCTCGCCTTGCTTGGTGTACTTGCTGTCCCGCTTGGGAACCTCGACCTCCTCAGGCCAAATCGCCTTGGGTGAAGTCGGGCAGAACTCTTCGCACACGATGCAGGGCGTCGCCATGGCCCACGGCAGACAGCGGCCGTGGTCGTACATGGCGGTGCCCATCGAAATCGGCTTCTGGCCGATGCCCATCTTTTGCTTCTCGGTGATCTTTTGGATGGCTCCGGTCGGGCAGACTTGGCCGCACAGCACGCACGAGAACTCGCAGTAGCCGATGCGCGGAATCAGAATCGGCGTCCACAGCCCCTCGATCCCGGCCTCGAAGAAGGCCGGATGCAGCGCGTTGTTCGGGCAGACCTTCATACACTCCGAGCAGCGGATGCAGCGCTCGAGGAACTCTCGCTCCTCGACCGCGCCCGGCGGACGGATCACCTTCTCGCTGTAGGCCTTGTCGGGCCAGTTCGCGATGCGCATGGCGGGAATGCAGACCGCGCCTGCCGCGCTCGCCGCCATCACCGTGCGGCGTTCGAGGTTCGGTTTGCTGATCGTGCTCGAGCGCTTCGGTAAGAAGCGAAACTTGATCACGTCCTCCGGGCACGCGCTCTCGCAGTTCAAGCACATGTGGCACTCGTCTTGGCGGTGCTTCACGCCACCTTGCGGACTATCCGCGCCCTGACAATTGACCAGGCACAGATTGCAGTCCGTGCACTTGGCGTGATCCTTCTCCATCCCGAACAGCGAAAAGCGCGAGAACATGCCGAGGAACGCGCCGAGCGGGCAGAGCGCGCGGCACCAGAAGCGCGGGATGAAGCGGTTCATGAACAGCACCGCGACCAGGAAAAACACGATCAACCAGGTCTGGTGAAAATAGCCCTGATTCGCCGTCCAAACCGTGCGCGCGAGCACGTCCTGCGTGCCGTCCGAAGCCGCTTGCAGCGCGCGTACGTTGCTGTCGGCGATCGCGTTCGCGGAGCGCACGCCGAGGTACTGCAGAGCCGGAATCACACCGAGCCCGATCGTGCGCACCGCGACGCAGATCGGATCGAGCAGGCCGCCGATCGCGCTGCCGAACAACCCGGCAGCGAGAAAGGCCCACATCAGGTAGTACTTGCCCGCTTGCCACCAGTGCGTCTTGTTCGATTCGACGCGCTTGTTGCCGCGCAGGTAGCGGCTCGGAAAAATCCAGCCGAAGAAATGATGCAGGGTACCGAACGGACAAATCCAACCGCAGAACACGCGCCCGAACACCAGCGTGAGCAGCAGCACCACCAGCGACCACGCGAGCCCGCGGTAGATCGTGTGCGTGCTGAGCAACGTCATCGCAGCCACGAACGGATCGGTGAGCAGGAAGCCTTCGACCGGCAGCGGCATGCGCACGGGCTCGCCCGCGGCCGCGCTGAACGTGCCGCGAAACGCCGTGTGCGCGAGGAAGTACAAGAACAACGCGATGAACCCGACTTGCGATACGCGCCGCACCCAAACCAACACGCGAATCACCTTGCGCGCGGGAATGCCCGAGCCGGGCCGCTTTGGATCGATTTTCTTCGGTTTGCTCGCCTTGCTCGGCCCGCCGCTGTTGACCTCCGCAGCGCCGCTGGCGGCCACTAGCTGACCGCGCGCCGGCGTCGGCGCGGCCACGGCGATCTTCGCCGGCCGCGGTAGGCTCGGCGCGTCGAGCGGCGAGACCACGCCGCTCTGCGCTAGCCACGGAATCGGCAGCGGCAGGTCTTCGCCGTGCGCGTGCGGTTCCATGTCAGACCTCGACGTGCGGGACTTGCTCCCAGTGCATGTTGCCGATCCCGCGTTCGTGACCAAGCTTCAGATACTTCACGTTGCTGGGTGTTTCGCCGATCAACGTGCAGCCGTAGGCGTCGGCGGCGACCTGATCCAGACTCGCGATCACTTGGTACATGTCTCTTGCGTCGTCGATGTTGCCACCCTGGGGACCGTTCCGCAGGAGCACGCGCGTCGCGTCCACGATCGTCAGCGTGGGCCGCATGAAGGTCGCCAAATCCGCGATGGAGACGTCGATGTTCTGATGAAGCCGGTTGCGACGACCGCCCAGGATGCCGTACCAATTTTTCATCGCCGCGGTGTATTTCGACAAATTGTGATGCTTGGCCACGGGCACGTTGATCACTTTGTCGGCGTTCACGAGCGGTTGATACACGGGCCACTGGTCGAGCACGTCGCCCTTCATCCGCTGCTCGCGAAAGCGGTGCGCCGACGGCAAGATCACGGTCGCGCCGAGCGCGTAGGTCGCGCGCCAAATACCCGAGCGCTGAAAGCAACGATTGGCCTCGTTGCAAGACGCGTCCGTGACGATGACCTCCTTGGCGCCCGCGTCGAACGCGAGGCGCACGACCTCCGCCACCACTTCCGGATTCGTATTGGCGGCGTGCACCGGCATGCGATCCCAACCGATGTTCGGCTTGATCGCGACGATGTCGCCGCGGGACACGAAGCGCTTCATGCCTCCGAGCGCGTCGACCGCGCGCCGCACGAGCTCGGCGCGATCGGTCGAGCTCTTGGCGATCGCAAATTGCGGCGCCGGCCCGGGCGCCTGGCTGCGAAAGTCGCGAACTTGCCGCTCGCCGCTCGCCGCAGCCAAACCAAAACCACCGTGATCGAACGCGAGCTTGCTCGTCAGCGCGGCACCGCCAAAAACAGCGGCGCTCAAACCGACGCGCCGCAGCGCGTCCCGGCGCGAAATCGGGTCAGTCACGGACACGGATCCTTGAAGGAAAGTCTAGACAGCGTCAAGTTCACTGCCAGGCCTGGGATGCCGGACATAAATCTCTGTATTTATAGTGGTTTTATCGAGGCAGCTCACCAAATTTCGGCCGGTTGCCCGGAAAATCGGGACCTTGTGCGAAGGCATTTCAAGGGTTAGGTTCCGCGTCCCTTCTCAGGCGCCCGGCGCGGTTTGCCCGGACGACCCCAGAGGTTCGGAGGTCACGATGAAAGACGGCATTCACCCCAACTACCAAGAAGTCAGTATTACCTGCGCCTGCGGCAATGCCTTCAAGACTCGTTCGACCAAGGCCGAAATCGCGGTCGACGTGTGCGGCGCTTGTCACCCCTTCTACACGGGCAAGCAGCGCACGATCGACACCCAGGGCCGCGTAGATCGCTTCCGCCGCAAATACGCACAAGTCGGCGCTCGCAAGTAGCCCCGCGCGGGAGTTTGCTCGCGAGAAGGCGCCGGCGCGGCGGGCGGTGCGCTATCGCGCTATATTGGAGCTCAGCATGTCGAACCAACCCGCGGTGATCGGCCCTGACGGCGTCGCGCGTCCGTACATCGGAGGCCAAGCGCTGATCGAAGGCGTGATGATGCGCTCGCCGCACTCGTTCGCGGTCGTGGTTCGCAGAAAGAGCGGCAACCTCGTCGTCCGCGAGCAGCCGATGAATGATTTGCGGCGCGGTAAACGCGCCTGGCCGCTCGTCCGCGGCGTGACTGCGCTGGTTGAGGCGTTGAAGCTCGGCAGCGCCGCACTGCGCTTTTCCGCCGACCAGTTCGAGAAGGATCTGGAGCAGGAAGAAGCCGCCAAGAAGACCCCGAGCGCTGGACCCGGCACGCTCGCGGCTTTGTCGCTGCCCATCATCGCGCTGCTCACGGCCTCGCCGGAAGAACTCGCCGCGCTCGACACGGGCAAGCAAGAGCCAAAGCGGCGGCTGCTCGGCTTCCTGTCCGCGGCGTTCGCCATCGGTGTTTTCGTGGCGCTGCCGCAGGCGTTCGCGGCCGGCACGAGCAGCCTGCTCGGGCTCGGCCTGGACGTGCGCAGCGTCGGGTTCCAGCTGCTCACCGGCAGCGCAAAGCTCACGATCTTGATCGGCTACATGCTGCTCATCCGGCGCATCCCCGAAATCTATCGGGTGTTTCAGTATCACGGCGCGGAACACAAATCGATTTACACCTACGAGTCGGGTGAACAGCTCAGCGTCGAAAACGCGCGCAAGAAAAGCACGCTGCACCCGCGCTGCGGAACGACCTTCATCGTCATGGTCGCGCTGGTGTCGATCATCGTGTTCAGCGCGCTCGGGCCGCTCTTGCCGCAGCTCGGGCTCGGACGACTCGTCGACAACCTGCTGTTTTTCGCGCTCAAGCTGCCGTTCTTGCCGTTCGTCGCGGCGCTCACGTTCGAACTACAACGTCTACTGGCGCGCTATTGCAGCAAGGGGCCCGGGCAAATCCTGCTCTGGCCAGGCTTCTTGGTACAAAAGATCACGACGATAGAGCCAGAAGACGCACAGCTCGAGGTCGCTCTGTCTGCGCTCTTGGTCACGGTCGTCGGCGAGCAACCTGAAGAGCGAGCCACGGTCGCCACCGAGCGCACATTTCAGGATTTCGCTGCCCTGACTCAAGCGCCCGCTTCGGCGACATGATTCCGGTCCAAAAGCTGGAGGCGATCGTGCGGCGCTACGCCGAGCTCGATCAGCTGCTCTGCGATCCCAAGGTATTCGGCGATCCCAGGCAGCTCAACGTACTCAACCGCGAACGCTCCGGGCTCACGCCGATCGTCGACGCATTTCAAGAATTTCGCGGGGTCGAACGGCGCGTCGTGGAAGACCGTGAGGCCCTCGCCGATCCGGAGCTCGGACCCTTGGTCCGCCAGGAGCTACCCGAGCTCGAAGCCAAGCTGGCTGAGCTCGAGCAGCGGCTGATGTTCTTGTTGTTGCCCAAGGATCCGAACGACGAACGCAACACGTTGCTCGAAATCCGCGCCGGCACCGGGGGCGAAGAAGCCGCGCTGTTTGCGGCGGACCTGGCGCGCATGTACACGCGCTACGCCGAAACGCGCGGCTGGAAGGTCGAAATTTTGTCGAGCAGCGAGGCGGCCGCCGGCGGCTTGAAGGAGCTGATCGCTCTGGTCACCGGCAACCGCGTCTTCTCCAGCCTCAAGTACGAGGGCGGCGTGCACCGCGTGCAACGCGTGCCGGCCACCGAAGCGCAGGGCCGCATTCACACGTCCACGGCGACCGTCGCGGTTCTACCGGAAGCCGACGAAGTCGACGTCGTGATCGACGACAAGGACCTGCGCTTCGACATCGCGGCCTCCGGCGGCCCGGGCGGCCAGGGCGTGAATACCACCAACAGCTCCGTACAGATCACGCACTTGCCGACCGGCATGGTCGTGCGCTGCCAGGACGAGCGCAGCCAGATCAAGAACAAGGCCAAGGGCCTGAAGATCCTGCGCAGCCGCCTGCTCGAGATCGAACAAGAAAAGCAGGCCACGGCGATCCGCGACGAACGGCGCGGCATGGTCAAGGCCGGCGATCGCTCGGAGAAGATCCGCACCTACAACTTCCCGCAAAATCGCCTGACAGACCACCGTGTCGGGCTCACCCTGTACAAACTCGATCGCGTGATGGACGGTGATTTGCAGGAGCTCTTGGAGGCCGTGGGTGCCTTTCATCAGGCGGCACAATTGCAAGCAAACCAGGGTCCCGAGGCTCAGTCAGTCGAGGCTCCGTGAACGATCAGCGCGTGGACCTCGACGCCCTTTTGTGCGCGTTGATCCTCGCGCCCAACGTCTTCGCGCGGAATCGTTTCTTTGTGTTGTTCCAGGATCCGGCCGCGCTCAAGGTGCGGCGCCGCGCCGGGCGCGTGCGCGGCATCATCCGCCAATTGACGGGCACCGGTCGCGTCAAAGCAGAAGTCATCGGCGAACAAGTCATGGCGGACGGCCAGGTATTGCTCCGCTATCGCGTGGAGGAACTAGGCTTTGCGCGCACGGCGGCGCTCAATCCACTCGAGGCAGCGGCGCTGCGCTTCGCCTTGTTCCGCGCCCGCGCGGGCGAACTGGAGAGTGAGGATCGCCGGCTCGTAGAGAGCGCACTCGAACGACTGACCGAGACGCTCGATCTGCCATCCGGAGCTTTCGGCCCTGCCGCGCCGCCCATTTCGGCGAAGTGACGCGCCACGAGCTGCACGCGGACGAGCCGGCGGGTCACGCCCAAAAAATGGGTTAGGGTCGTCACCCGCATGAGCACCCTACCCGCGAGAGACAATCGCTTTCGATTGGCCGGCCTTTGCTTGTTGCTGGCGGCGTTACTCGCAGCCTCCTGCGACAACGCCAACTCCTGCAAGACGGCACCGGAGTGCGCGCATCTCGGCAAGTGTAGCGCGGACGACAAGGGCGTCTGCGTGGTCAACTCGGCGGAGGACTGCGGGGGCTCGGAATCATGCAAGCTTCACGGTCAATGTAGCTTCGACCACGGGGCCTGCGTCGCACGCACGGCGGCCGACTGTAAGAGCTCGAGCGACTGCCAAAAGCTCGCGACCTGCGACGTCTACCAAGGGGCTTGCGTCGATCTCGCAAAGTCGGTCCACACGGAGTGCACCAAAACCTGTGAGAGCGAGGGTCTGTGCGTACTGAAGGACGGCAAATGCAGCGCGGTGTCGCGCCTGCATTGCGCCGGCACCTTCGAGCCCAAGCCCGAGCCCGAAAGCCCGTGCGCCACGCAGGGGTTGTGCGTCGCGGACAGCGGCCGCTGCGTGGCCACATCCGTCGACGACTGTGCGAAATCCCGAGTGTGCAAAGACGATGCGCGCTGCAACCCCAAGGACGGCAAGTGCGTTGCGCTCCCTGACGACTGCAAAAAATCCAACGCTTGCACGAACGCCGGCAAGTGCGATGCGAAGGACGGCAAGTGCGTCGCAACCTCCAGCGCAGATTGCAAGAAATCAGCGCGCTGCAAATTGGAAGGCGCGTGCTCGCTGAAGGACGGCGCGTGCAGCGCGCAGAGCTCGGCGGACTGTCAGCAATCCTCCGTGTGCGCACAGGCCAAGCATTGTCAGCCCAAGGATGGAGTTTGTATCGGCAGCGGCAGCAAGGGTGAAGCCTCGAGCTCGCCTGCCCCGGACAAGGTGGGGCCATCGACGATCACCGGCATTTTCTAGTCGGTTCGAAAGGTCGCGACCACGCGCTCGAATGCGGCTGCTTCCGGCGCGCTCAAGGCTGAATCGCGATCCCAATTGAACGGCAACGAGCGCGCGACCGGCGCGCTCAGACGGCGAATCGGCAGAGTGAGCTGCTCGACTTTACCGATCGCACCGCGCGCGCCCGCGAACAGCGCGAACAGATCCGGTCCGGTTGCGCGGCGCGGCGCGGGGGCGAGCGTAAGGGACTGGTCGCGCACACGCGCGGAAAAGCCCGCCACGGCCGTGCGAACCGGATCGGACCACGCGTCCGGCGATCCGAGCATGCCGAGCGCGACCCAATCAGCGAGCGAGAGCGAGGGATCGGCGAGTGGCTCGAGCCCGAGCGTCAAGCCGCGCCGATCGAGCAAGCTCTGCGCGCTGCCGAGCGACAGCCGCGCGTCGAGCGACGCGAGCAGCGACTGTTCGTCGATTGAAATCGGCGCGGCGCGCGATGGCCGCGCGTTCCGAGGCTGTGCGCGCGAGGTGTCGAGCGCTCCCAAATTCAGGATCCCCGCCGGATCCCAGGCTCTGCGCAAGCCGGCCAAAAGCGCCGCGCCGCCGCCGAGCTCGAGTCCGAGCAGCTCCGCCTTGCTGCGGCCGACCCCGTGGTGGTGACTGAGCGTGCCTCCCGCGTCGTGCACGGCGCGCAACGCAGCGCGCCAGGCCGCGTCATAGCGAGCGAGCGCGGAACCGCCGCTCGCGCCGAGGCCCGAGAAGGTGAAGTAGACGCTACAACCGTCCGCGTAGGCGTGGCTAAGGTGCGCCATCACCAAGGCGTGCTCGGACAGCGCGCGGCGAACGCTGTCGTAGAGCTCCTCCAGCCTAGACCAAGGAGCGGACACCTCCATCGTGTCGCTGAACGCGCCCATGCCGAAGACCAATGACTGCCGAAAACTTACGCTGTAGCGATGGGCATACCAAGCGCGAGCCGGACCTTCCCCCAAGTAACGGCCGCCGGCGCGCGCGCAGATTTGTGCCGAGCGGTCTGCGTCGATCTCGACCTCGTCGGGCTCGCCCTCGAAGATCGCGATCAGCGTCGAACCACCGAGCAGGTTGCCTTCGAACGCGCGGATCAGGCCTGCGAGTGCGCGCGGACGCGCGAGTCCAAAGCGCGCCGCGGCAGCGCGCAAGCGTGAGCGCGAGCCTCCTGCGTTTTTTCTGCTCTTTTTCGGGGCTTCCACGGTGTCGGCGAGCAAGATCGAATCGAGCGGGTCGTACAGGCGGAGCACGGCCGGCCGCAAGCCGGCTTGCATGATCTCGCGCAGCACGTCGAACCCCCGCTCGATGGTCGAAAGTGAATAGGCTGCAAAGCGTCGCCGCTTGGGAGTCGGGTGCAAACGCAAGCTGACCTCGGTGAGAAAGCCGAGTGTTCCTTCACTGCCCGTGATCAGCGGAACCAAGTCCGGCGCTCCGCGCCGTCGCTGCATGCGCACGACGTCACCGCTGCCGAGGACGCACTCCACCCCGACGACCATGTCTTCGATCTTGCCGTAGCGGCTCGAACACTGGCCGGCGCCGCGCGCCGCGACCCAACCACCCACCGTGGAACAGACGATACTCGACGGAAAGTGGCCAGTGCTGAAGCCGCGCTCCTCGAGGGCCTCTTCGAGCGTGACACCCAGCAAACCAGCTCCGACGCGCGCAATCGGCGCGTCGGCGTCGACGCGCAGGGACGTGAGCCGCTTGGAGTCCACGACGATGGTGCCGGCGTCGGGCAACACGCCCCCGCACACTCCGCTGCCCGCCCCGAACGGCACGAGCTGCACGCCTTCAGCGCGCGCAAAATCCACGAGGCGGGCCACTTCTTCGGCCCGCTCGGGCCAAACCACCAGACTTGCCGAGCGCGCAGTGTCCTCGCCGGATTGCAGGCCAACCAGGTGGCGCGGCCATAGATCGCGCGCGCAAGCGGCGAGCACCGGCGGGCTAGCGCTAGCCCGAAGGCCAGGAACGCGTTCCGCCACGACCCGCGAGAGGTCCACGAAACGCTTGTACCTCGCGCGGAGAGGGACGTATACGTGTGAGCGTCGTGGCACACCGTATCGCCCTCAAAATGGCGGCTCTGGGGGGCGCTCTCCTGCTTTCGTTCGCCGGCTGCGGGGGCGGCGCGAGTGACGCGCGCGAGCCCGCCACCGCACACGCCAAAAAATCGTCGCCAGCCTCGCGTGAAGCAGAGAGCAGCGCGGACGAGGAAGAAGAGGAAGAGGCGCCTGCGGCCTTGCCGTGCGCCGACGGAACGTGCACCACCTGTGGCAAGGGTATCTGTCCAGCGGGCTTTTACTGCGACGAGAGCGCAAAGGGCGGCGCTGCCTGCAGCTGGCTACCGCAGTGCGCCGAGCACACGAGTTGCGCTTGCCTCGGCAAGGCGCTCGGCTCAGCCTGCAAATGCCAAGAACAGAACGGCGGGCAGCACGTGAGCTGCGATTGAGCGAGCGAGTCGTTAGGGTCGCTGCGCGAGCATAATCACGCGCGGCGAGTTGGGACCGAAAAACACGCCGGGCGTCGACGGATGACCGCTCGCTTCCGTGACGCGGAAGCCGACTTCGTGCAGGAGCTTGCCGAGCTCGTGCATGGTGTACAGGCGTAGCGAGTACGTCGACTCCTTGGTACGGCCATCGTCCAGGATAATCGAGCGTTTTACGCGCAAGCGGCTGGCAATGTAGTCGATGCTCATGTCGTCCATGCACACGCACGAGTCGCCCTCGTACCAGAGCTGTTGCGGGGCCTGCGCCGCCGCGTAGTCCCGATTGACCACGTCCACCAAGAACATGCCGCCTGGACGGAGCGACTTGAATACACGCTGCGCGACGGCCAAGTTCTTTTCTTCTTCGAAGTAGCCGAAGGTCGTGTTCCAGCAAAACACGCCGTCGAACATCTCCTCGAAGGCCATCTCGCGCATGTCGCCCTGCAAGAAATTGATCTTCTGGCCGCGCTCTTGAGCGACGTCCGCGGCCAGCGCGAGCTGGTACAGCGAAAGGTCGTAGCCGACGACTCCGTAGCCGCGGCTCGCGAGCTCGACGGAGTGATAGCCGTCCCCACAGCCGAGATCGAGCACCACACCGCCGGCCGCAACACCCAACGACTCCTCGATGAACGTCACCTCGCGCCGGATCTGTTCGTCGCTCAAGCGCTTGTTCGCGCGCATGAAGTCTTCGTTGAACAGGTCCTCCCACCAAGGGTGGCGCGCCTTGGACTTGGGCGTCCCCTTGATCGAGGGAGCCTCTGCGGCAGCAGCAGGCACGGGCGGCGGCGCCTCGGGCTCCGGACCCGCTTCCGGCGGGCGTGGCACGCGTTTGGGTGGCGGCGGTGGTTTGGCCTCCCCTTTCGCCTCGGCGCTGCGCGCCTGCTCGATCGCGCTCGGCAGTTCCTCAGGCAACACGGAGATGGCGTCCTCGCGACCGAGCTCCTCGACCAGCGCGGGGGTGCGCTCGCTCGAGTCCGGCGCGACGTCCTCGTCGTGGAGTACGTGGGCCTCTTCGGTGGTGTCGACGCGCGCCGAGCTCTGCGGCGACTGAGCGACGGGCGACGGTGTTGACGGCGACACAGCGGGTGCAGCGCGCGGCGGTGAGGCGAGCTGAGAGGAAGGAACCGAGTATGCGTCCGGATCGATGTCGGCCGACACCGGCGGCGGGCGCTGCGAGTCTCCGACCGCGATGATGCGCATCGCCTGAATCGATTTCGCTGAAGTGGGTGGCGGCGCCGACGGCAGCGTGCGCGGCACTTCGTCCGCCGGTATGACGGGGACGGGCGACGGCGGAACGGACGAGCGAACCGCGACCGCCGCTTGGGGCGGGTTCGACGCGGGGCGTGGTGGTATGAGCGCGGGATTCGAGCCCGGGCGCGGCGGGGCGAGCGCAGGACTCGAGCCCGGGCGCTGCGAAGTCAGCGCAGGGCTCGACGCCGAGCGTGGCGGCGAGGGTAGGACGGGATCCGACGGCGAACGGGCGCTGGGCGCTTGAGGCTCGCTCGGGATCGAAGGGTTCGAACGCCTGCGCGGAATCGGCGGAGGCTGACTGCGCTCGGGCTCGCTGCTCTCTGTTTCAACCGCTGGCACTTCGTCCGCAGGCGGCGTCGCTTCGGGACGGTACGAGATCGCTGGCGTGGCCGGCGCCTTGAGCGCAGACGAGATGAGCGCGTCCGCAGGCCCTGCTCCGGCGGGTTGACTCGAGGTGCGCGCCGCTGCCGGCCCGGAGTCGCGCCGTGGCTTGGGGGGCGGGGCAAGTCTGCGCGAGGTGGGCGGCGTCGAATCCGTAGCGATAGCGCGAGCCGCCAAGACCGCTGCCTCCGCCGCTTCATCGGTAACGATCAGCGCTTCCTCCGAAATCACATCGGCTATTGCCGGCGGTCCGTCACCTGCCGGCAGCACTCCTGCTTCGTCGGAGTTGTCGATCGTCATGCGTCTCTCAACAGCGACTCGCCGTAGCGCACGCGACCGACGGGACGTCCGATACTCACGCCAGGCTCGAGCAGCACCACCGCTGTCGAGCCAAGATGGAAAACCCCGACTTCGTCCCCGCGCGTCACGCGCAGGGCTGGCTTCACCGCGTGGGCTCCGGGCGGCACCGCTGGCAAGCCGGGCAGCGCGCTGACGGTAATTCGCCCTACGATCACCGCCCCAACCATCACCACGGTGACGCGTCCCAAGCCCGCGGTGTCGATCACGATGGCAGCGCGTTGGTTACGCACGAAAAGTCGCGGGATGTGGCGCTCGCCGATCGCGTTCACCGGATAGAGATCGCCCGGCACGCCGCGGACCAAAGTCACCTCACCATCGACCGGCGAGTGAACGCGGTGGTAATCACCCGGCGCCAAGTAGACGACGGCGAACTCGCCACCACCGTAACGTCCTGCGTCACGCGCGTCGCCGATCAGTTCGCCCACGTCGTAGTGCTGGCCCTTGACGAAGATGCGCGCGCCCGCGTCGACGCGCCCGATCGACGACAGCTTGCCGTCCGCCGGAGAAACGACGGCGTCAGCGCTCACCGCGCGCGCGCCGTTCTTGAGCGGACGCGTAAAGAACTGATCGAAGCTCGCGTACGCGCGCTGCTCAGGCGCAGCTTCAGCGAGGTTCACGCGATAGGCCCGCGAGTAGGCGCCCATGATCGCGCGGGAGACTGGCGGCGTGAGCGGCAACTCGCAGAGCTCGCCGACCACCCGGCTGATTCGGACGCGAGGCAGAGCACGCAGGATCTGAGCGGCAGCATACGTGGCTAGACCCACGGTAAACCCTTTAAACTTCAAAGAGATCGAGCCTACATCGTAGGCGCGCGGCCAGCCTTTGGTCAATCACGCGGCAGTCTTCTGGTCGCTTCACACAAGTCTCGCCAGGCTGGACGTTCCGGCAGGGAAGGCTTATCGCCAACGGCGTCCGTCTGGACCGAGAATCCCTCACACGCCACGTCTTCAGAAAGCGGGGTCGCGGCAAGTCCAAGCGTGAAATCGCTGTCTGCGGCGGTGAAATCCCCCTGAGCCTTGCTCACCCGGCCATGCAGGCCAAACCAAGGTCCATAGAGATTATCAATTTCCGTTCGTGCGCCAAGAACCTTGCCTACACCCGAATCGTCGTGCGACGCGAACAACGCGCGAGCGAGCTCGACGCGCAGACGCGCGGAATGAGGAGCTGCCCCGAGCATCGGAGCAAGCTCGACCGCGGCTGACGCTGGCCGAGCCGCGCCCATGAGGATTTCGGCCAGCCTGGCTCGCCGCGCGAGATCCCTGGCCGAGCGAGGCGCCGGGGGTGCGAATTTCTCGTCCATGGGCGCCGTGTCGTTCCCCGCAACCAACTGAGTCTGCCAGCGCCGATTCCAGTCTGCGAGCCGATAGCCGGTCACGCTGCGAAGCGCGGCGTCGGCGCCGGCCGCGCCATTTCCGCGCAGGTCACCGAGCAAGAGCCGGAGCCCCGCCTCACCATTCTGCTCGATGAAAAAGTGGACGAAGCTCGTCACCTCGGCGAAGGCAGTGCCGGCGGCCTCCGGAGTCGGTAGCATGGCAATCGACGGCCCGAGTTTGTCGATACCGACCGAACGACCCCCGCGCGCGGCCGCGCGCGCTTGAGTGTCCGCCCAGCTCGCTTGGTCGAACGGACGCGGCTCGCGCCAGCGCGTCTCGAAACGTTTCGCGAGCCCCTCTTGTAGCCAGAGCGGCGCAAAGTCACGCGTTGCGCGCGTGACGAGCAGATGCGTGATCTCGTGCGCAAGGGTGTCTTGCCAAGGATAACCCTGCGTCATCGCGCGCGGCGAGAGCATGGTGACGCGCCCCCAGCGCGCGACCGCGAGCGTGCCGGTGGTCTCGGCCGCGTCCAACGGAAGTCCCGAAACAGCCGACAACGAAAACAAGTCGCGCACCAGATCGATGCGCAACGGTCGCGGCAAATCGACCCCGATTTCCTTGGAAATGGCGTCCCGGGCCTGCGCTGCCACGTCGAACAGAAACGGCGCGAGGGCGCGGTCTTCGTCGTCTTGCAGGCGCAGCCAAATGCCGCGCTGCGCGTCCTCGACGACCAAGCCTGCCGCGGTCGCGCGCGCACAGCTCTTCGCCAGCTCCGACAATTGGCTGCCCTCGCGCGTCTCGCTCAACACCGGGCTCGAGAGGATCGC
>DASYCR010000282.1:0-1711 GCA_036500095.1 Polyangiaceae bacterium | reverse complement strand
GCGCTGAGGGACGCCACCACCCGCCGCAGCTCGGGCATCGGGAAGCCCTCTTCCAGAATCAAGGACAGCGAGAGCGCGAGCGGTTTGGCACCTCCGACGGCGAGATCGTTGATCGTTCCGTTCACGGCCAGCTCGCCGATGTCGCCGCCCGGAAAAAAGAGCGGCGTGACGACGTACGAATCGGTCGTAAAGGCGAGCCGCTGTCCGCCCGCGAGCGGCAGCACGGCCTGATCGTCCAGCTCCTCGAGCGCGGGGTTGCGAAACGCGGGCAACAGCAGCTGCTCGATCAAGCGGGCGCTCAGTTGCCCGCCGCTGCCGTGTCCGAGTAGGACGCAGTCACGCTCGCCGACCGGCGCGGGGCAGGCGGCGGCCAACACGGCTTCCGCTACGCTCAGGCGACTCGGAAGAGGCCGCGCGCTCGCGTTGCTAGAGGACATCCTGCTCTCCTTGCACGACGTGCAATGAGTCCCAAAGCAGATGCAGGAGCGTCGTGTGCACCTCCTGAATGCGGTGGGTCGACCAGCTCGGCACGACGAATGCGTGGTCGCATAAGGCGGTCATCGCGCCGCCGTCGCGGCCGCTGAACCCGATCGTGAGCAGCCCGAGCTCGCGCCCGCGTCGCAAACCGCGGTTCACGTTCGAGGACGCGCCGGAGGAGGAGATGCCGAGCAGCGCGTCGTGCGGGCGAGCGAGCAGCTCGATTTCTTCCACGAATACGCGCGAAAAGTCGCCGTCGTTCCCGATCGCGGAAATCAGGGCGACGCTGTCGCCCAATGCGTACGCCGGCAACGCGCGGCGCTTTTCGACGATCGGGTGACTGAACTCGACCGCGACGTGGCGCGCGTCACAAGCGGAGCCGCCGTTGCCCATCGTCAGCAAGCGGCCGCCGCGTTCGAAGCGCTCGGCCAGCGCGCGCACGCAAGCTTCGAGTGCACTCGCCTGGCTCTCGAAGAAGGAGAGCGACAGCTCCGCGCTCTCGCGCGCTTTGCGCAAGATTCCCTCCTGGATCACGTGCGCGCTCCTGCTCGCAGCAGCGAATCGCGACCGTGCACGTAGTACGCGCGGCACGCGCCCTCTGACGAAACCATTGTCGCGCCCAGCGGTGATTCGGGCGTGCAGGTCTTACCGAAGGCCGGGCACTGGTTCGGCTTCCGCTGTCCGCGCAGCACGAGGCCGCTGATGCACTCGCTCGGCTCGCTGGTCACGACGTCCTCGACGTCGAACAGCCGAGCGGCGTCGTGTTTTCTGTATTCGTGTCGCAGACGCAGGCCGGATTTCGGGATGCTGCCGATGCCGCGCCACTTGCGGTCCGTCACTTCGAACACCTCGTCGATCAGCGCTTTGGCCGGCGCGCTGCCGTTGCGCGTCACGCCGCGCGCGTACTGGTTTTCAACGACGGCAGTGCCCGCTTCGAGCTGCGTGACGCAGCGCAGTATGCCCGCCAGCAGATCGAGCGGTTCAAAACCGCTCACCACGATCGGGACATGGTAGCGCGTGGAGAGCGACTCGTACTCGCGATAGCCCACCACCGAGCAGACGTGCCCTGGTCCCAAGAAGGCCTGCACGCGGTTGTCCGCGGACTGCAAAATGGCGGCAATCACCGGTGGCACGAGCACGTGCGACACGAGCGCCGAGAAATTCTCGAGACCGCGCCGCGCTGCCTGCTGGACGCACAGCGCGTTCGCCGGCGCGGTGGTCTCGAAGCCGATCG
>DASYCR010000281.1:0-1924 GCA_036500095.1 Polyangiaceae bacterium | reverse complement strand
GGAGCACGCGGCGCGCCAAGCCACGAGCGAGTCCCCCACCCTGGTCGAGCATTCGCTGGTCGGGCGCGTCGGACAACACATGCTCCGGCGCAGCATTCAGCTCGTTCGGGCGGCGCGCCACGGCGGCATGATTTTGGTCGTGGATCCCGCGCCGGAGGCAGGCGCCACGCATTTCGACGGGCTCCGCCTCAAATATCGCTTCGATCAGGACGAGCCATCGCACCGTTACCGCACGCTACTGCTTCAAATTCTGGAACGCGTCGCGGCGGCCACCTCGAAGGCGAGCGCAACGTGGTCGGATTTCGCGCAAGACGCGAGTCCGGAGCTCGGCCGACTCGAGCACTCGGTGTTCGAGCTCAGCCGCGTGATCGCCAATCTCGCCGCGATCGACGGCGCGGTGGTACTCGACAAACGCCTCGGCCTGGTCGGCTTCGGCGCCGAGGTGTCACCCGAGCTGCCCACGCCGACGCGAGTCTGGCGGGCACTCGACACGGAGGGTCTAACGCTCGCGCCCGACGACCTGGAGAACGTCGGCACGCGCCATCGCGCGGCGTATCGCTTCGTACAGGATCACCCGCGCGGCGTCGCGATCGTGATTTCGCACGACGGAGGGGTCTCGTTCGTCGCCAATCGCGACAACCACGTCGTCTTCTGGGAGCAATCCCTCAGTCCCTGACGACGCGCGCTACGCGACGACCGACACGATCTCGGATGCGAAGTAGCGGAGCGCCGCCAAGCTCCGGCGCTGCCAATGCAGCTTCGTGTTGGTGACGAAGCGCACCTGATAGGATTTGCTGGGATCGCTCTTGAGCGCGTCGAGCCAGACGATGAAGCACTTGATGCACGACGAATTCAGGAAATAAAGATCGTGAAAGTCGAACTCGATCGAGCGCACGTCCGCGCTCTGCGCGCGCTCGTGCACCAGCCGCAGAAACGGGGCGAGGTAGGGCGTCATGTCCGCGTCGCCGTTGCCGGAACACTTCACTTGCAGGCACGTCCGCGCTGGTGCTGGCCGCCAGCGCGAAGCCCGCCTTGTTGATCGGAGCGATGTACAGCGTGCTCATGGCTCCCGCTTGGCCTCTACCGGAGTCTCGGCCTCGATGGTCACCTGATCACCGACGACCTGATACGTCAATGCCATCTCGGCCTCGGCGCGGATGCGCGCCAGTCCGAGCCCGCTCGTATCACGCCGCTGCGCGCTCCGCGTCAGAAAATCATGGTAGAGCGCCGTCGGGTCGGCCGCGTCGTGAATTTCGTCCAGCACCTCGCGCAGCGTCGCGATTCGCTCGGGCGTCGAGGAATTGCGCGTCCTGATGCGAATGAAGCTCTGCCCCGCCCGCTCCGCGAGCTCGATGTCGATGCTCGTTTCCCCGGCGCTCGAATACTTGGCGAGGTTCTCGAGCAACTCGTGGGCCGCGAGTGCCACGCGCGACGTCGCGTCCTCGTCGAGCAACACCTTCCCGTAAAGGTCGCCGACGAACTCACGCACGGTGGACGCCAGCTTCTCGGGAGGTCCGGAGTCGAAGCGCAGCGTCGTGGCCGTCTTGTGAGACATCTCGGATCTTACCGACTACCTGTGGAAGCTGACACGCCCTCCGGGGAACGGCTAGCCCGCCCTCGGGGATAAGGGGCACGAGACGCGCACACCCGCTGCGTTGACACTGTAGGGCTGTAGGTCGCTGTCTGACATTAGCGAATGTGTCACTCCAGCCAGCGTTGACGCGAATCGCGCCGTCGACCACCCTTTGAGCGTGGTGCGGGTCGCGCGGAAAGAATCGGATGCCATGGTGTGGAAGCGAGCTGCTCGTCTAGCGCTGAGTGCGCTCGCTACGGGCTTTTTCGTGCTCGGCTGCGCGCCCTCGTACGTCATTGAGCGCGGTGACTCGATCGCGGCGGGCGGCGGCGGCGCAAGTGTCAACGGGGG
>DASYCR010000280.1:0-2821 GCA_036500095.1 Polyangiaceae bacterium | reverse complement strand
GTGCGCGCGCACGAAGTACGTTTGCGCGGCGTTGGTCGCGGTCCAGCTCGGGCTCGCGTATGCGCTGCGCAACGCGGGCTGGGGCTATATCCTTCTCATCGGGTACTTGCTCGGCGGAGTCGTCAATCAGGCGCTCTTGCTCGCGATTCACGAGCTGAGTCACAATCTCGCTTTCCGCAAGCCCTGGCAAAATCGCGCGTTCGCCATGCTGATCAATTTGCCGGTGGGCGTGCCGGTGGCAGAAACGTTCCGCTACTATCATCTGCTCCACCACGTGCAGCAGGGCCAGGAAGGCGTCGACACGGATCTACCGACCGAGCTCGAGGGGCGCGCGCTCAAGCACCCGCTGCCAAAGTTCCTGTGGCTCGTGCTGCAGGGTTTCGCGTATGCGCTCCGGCCGCTCTTCGTGCATCCGAAAAAACCGAGCGCTGCGGAGGTCGTGAATTTCGTGCTGCAGTTCGCGTTCGACGGCTTGATATTTTATTTTTGGGGTCTGAAGGCGCTGCTGTATTTGCCGCTGAGCTCGTTGATCGTGATGGGGCTGCACCCGGTGGCCGGGCACTACATCTCCGAGCACTACGTGTTTCGTCCCGGCCAAGAGACGTATTCGTATTACGGCCCGCTCAACCGCTTGACGTTCAACGTGGGCTACCACAACGAGCATCATGATTTCCCGTATATTCCGGGTTCGCGCTTGGCCAAGCTGCGCGCGCTCGCGCCGGAGTACTACGAGCATCTTCTGCATCACACGTCGTGGACGCGCACGCTCTGGGACTTTGTCACGCGCCCGAACCTCGGCGGTTTCAGCCGTGTGAAGCGCGCCCGCGCCGCGCGCTCGTAGCGCGGCGAGCTCGCCCGGGCTTGCGCGCGCTGGCGGCGGGCTCCAAGCTCTGCCCGTGCGCGCGATCTGGATCAAAAAGCACGGCGGTCCACAGGTGTTGGAAGTGCGTGAAACGCCGGATCCCGAGCCGAAGCGCGGTGAAGTGCGCGTGCGCGTGCGCGCATGCGGTCTCAACTTCGCGGAGGTGATGGCGCGTCAGGGTCTCTACCCCGACGCGCCGAAGCCACCCTGCGTCGTCGGCTACGAGGGCGCCGGCGTGATCGACGCGCTCGGCGAGGGCGTCACAGAACCGACGCTCGGCGCGCGCGTGCTGTTCCTGTCGCGCTTTGGCGGGCACGCGGACACCGTGGTCGTCCCCGCGGAGCAGGTCACCGCGATGCCGGACGCGATGACGTTCGAGCAAGGTGCGGCGCTGCCCGTCAACTACATCACTGCCTACCACATGCTGTTTCGCGTGGCGCGCCTGCAGGGCGGTGAGCACGTGCTCGTGCACATGGCGGCCGGTGGCGTCGGCACGGCGGTGCTGCAGCTCTGTCGCACGCTCCCTGGCGTGGTCACGTACGGCACGGCCTCGCGCAGCAAGCACGCGTTCCTCGTCGAGCAGGGTTGTCAGCATCCCATCGATTACCGCTCGCTCGACTACGCGGCGGAAATCAAGCGGCTCACCGGCGGCCGCGGCGTCGACGTGGTGCTCGACGCGCTCGGCGGCGCGGATTGGAAAAAGGGTTACGGGCTCCTCGCGCCGGCCGGCATATTGATCGCTTTCGGGCTCGCGAACGTGAACAAAGGCGGCACGCGGCGGCTGCTGCAAGTCGTGAAATCCCTGGCACAAGTGCCGCGCTTTTCGCCGATGAGTCTGATGGACGACAATCGCGCCGTCGCGGGCGTCAACATCGGTCACCTCTGGCGCGAGGCGGCCCTGCTACGCTCCGAAACGGAAGCGCTGATGACGCTGTTCGAAGCGGGCAAAATCGCACCCCACGTCAGCGCTCGCTATCCGTTCTCACGTGCCGCCGACGCCCACGCGGAGCTCGAATACGGACGCAATGTTGGGAAGGTCGTGTTGATCCCGGACTAGCAATCTCCCAGCTTTGCCGGGGGACTATCAGATAGGTCCGCACGATCGCCGAGTGTGGGTTAGCCTGCGCCGCGATGTACCGGTGGTCGGGCTCGGAGGCCCCTCATTCCATGCGCCACTCGGCGCACTTTCCAGCCCTCGACGGCTTGCGTGGGCTCGCGGTGATCGCCGTCGTGCTCTTTCACGCGGACGGCTTTCTGCGCGGCGGCTATCTCGGCGTGGACGTGTTCTTCGTGCTCTCCGGCTACTTGATCACGTCGATCTTGCTGGCCGAACAGCGCGCCACCGGCAGGATCGACCTGAAGGCATTTTGGGTGCGCAGAGCGCGGCGCTTGTTTCCCGCGCTGCTGTCGTTGATGCCCGCCATCGCCCTGTACGGCAAATTCCTCGCGAAACGCGGAGAGCTGCCGGGCTTGCGCGGCGATACGCTCGCCACGCTCGGCTACGTCGCGAATTGGCGCACGATTCTCGCGCACAAGAGCTACTGGCAATTGTTTGCCGCGCCGTCGCCGCTCGCGCACACCTGGAGCCTGTCGATCGAGGAGCAATTTTACGTCCTCTGGCCGCTGCTCGTGTTCGCCGTCTTGATCGGGCTGCGCGGCTCGTTGCAAACCCTGCGCCGGCTGACGGGGCTCTTGGCGCTCGGCTCGGCGTGCGCGCTCTGGGTACTGTTCGATCCGGTACAAACGAATCGCGCCTATTTGGGGACGGACACGCGCGCTGCGGCGATCCTGTGCGGGGCGTTGCTCTCGCTTTCGTTGTCTGCGGACTCGCGCCTGTTCGGGCGCAAACAGCACGCGCTCGACCTGGGTGGCCTGATCGCGCTGGCTGTTCTCGCCGTGCTGTGCTGCACGCTCGACGGACAGAGCCGGCTTCTTTACCGCGGCGGGTTTTGGCTGAGC
>DASYCR010000279.1:0-1890 GCA_036500095.1 Polyangiaceae bacterium | reverse complement strand
GGCTCGTGTTCTGCGTGGGTTGCTATCTGGTCTACGACGCCGTGATTCGCCAAGGCTACGCAGCCAAACGCACGCGCTACCTGATCACAGACAAGCGCGTGCTCATCCAGCGCGGGACCGAGGAACTGCACGTCGATCGTCAACAGATCGTGGACGTGATCGAGGCGCCCGTGGGCGACGGCTTGCGCGACGTATTCTTCGTGATCGACGGCCCACGCGCGCGCGCACTCGCCGCGAGCGGCGCGTTCGGCGAGCTCGGCCGCGGGCCGCACCTGCGCCCCGTGTTCGAAGCGGTCGACGACGCGGAGGGCGCCAGCCGCGTCCTACGCGATTTACCGACCGCTGCTTGATTTCGCGTCAAGGGCCGCGAGCTCTCGGCGAGCGCGCGCTTCCCGCAAGCGGGCATTCTGCAGCCACGGCGTGTGGTCGAGCTCCGCCATCACCAGATAGGCCTCCCAGTGCTCGATCGCGTTGGCGAGCGCGTCGCGGCGCGCCTCTGGCTCGTGGGCACTTTGCGCGTCGGCCATCGCGGCGAGGGCTTTGTAATAGTGCAGCTCGTAAGGCGGCGAGAAGGAGACGCTCGGGAGGTCGAGTGCATTTCTAGCGGGGAACAGGCCGAGCGGCAGCTCGATCCGATTGCCGAGCTCAGCGGAAGTCAGTGCCCGCGGCAGATCCCCCGAACGCTCGAGCGCGAGCGCGAGACCATAGTACGCCAACGCCTGCACGTCCGGCGCCCCACCCGCGTTGACGAGCGCCGTGCGATAGAGGCGAATCGCGACGACCAAGTTGCCGGCCATCATCTCGCTCTCCGCGAGCTCAGCGTAGTCCCTGGCGCGCATGTCCGGGTCCCACTCGAGCTCGATGGCACGCAAATAGGCCGCGCGCTCGCGCGCGTGGTCGCCGAGCTTGCCCTCGATCAGCGCCAGATTGAAAGAACCCGCGGCGGCGAGCGGTGAATTCGGCTCCGCGCTGAGGGCCCGCTCGAGCAAGCGTCGTGCTTCTAGGAGTGGAGGATCCGGTCGCCGCGTGAGCAGCCGCTCGAGCACGCCGTGCACTTCGTCCGGGGGCGCGGACTCGACGTCGATCAGCGCGCTGGCGACCAGATAGCAGAGCCTCGGATCCTTCAGCTCATCGAGCTTCAGGTGCGAGAGCTGCATGAGCAGGAGCCCACCCATCGATACTTCAGGGACCAGCGCGGGCTCAGCGCTGGCTTCTTGAGCTCGTTCGAGCGCGCGTTCCAGGCGGAGCAAGCCGGTGTATTCGGCGCCCCGCTCGGGCTCCTCTGCCCGCTGCCAGAGCGTGGGCGCTGCGCTGGCGCGGCTCACGCCAAGCAGCACCGCGCAGCCGAGCGCAAAGGCCGAGCGCCCGCTCACGATTTGACCTTGCGCGGCACGGCGAGCTCTGCGCGCTTCTTGCGCGCGTGCTCGAGCCACGGGTTGTCGCTCGCGGCTTGGTTCAAAAAAGCCTCCCACTGCTCGCGCGCCCCCGCGCGAGCAGTCGCTTCGAGCGCGACGGCATTGAGTGCCGCGAGCTCGCCCGGTGGAAGCAGCGGCGCGCTTGCTGAGGCAACCAAGAGCGCGGGAGCGCGGCCGGCGAACGCGAGCCTCGCCCGGTCGGCGTGGTCCGCCCTGTCCATGCACAGGGCGCTCTCTGCGAGCACCCAATCCGATAAGCCTTGCCCCGCGCCGCCTTCAGCGACTTGCCCTAGGTACGCGAGAGCCTCCTCCGCCCCTGCGCGATCGGCGACGAGCACGTGGGCGGCCGCCTCGATATAAACGACGCTGCGCGGGAGCTCGTCCAGCAGGCCGGCGCGCGAGGCGAGCGTGCGGTAGAGAGCTGCGGCGTGCTTCGCGTCGTGCTGCAGCGACGCCGTGCGCGCATAGTCCTGAA
>DASYCR010000278.1:0-6075 GCA_036500095.1 Polyangiaceae bacterium | reverse complement strand
CGCAGCGTGCGCACCGCGTCTTCGATCAGCTCGGAGCGATCGTAGGTGGTGACCACGCGCACGCCGTCTGGTAGGCCTTTTTCGATTTCGCGCAGCCGCTCTTTGACGCCGGCGATCACGTTCAGCGCGTTTTCTCCGTAGCGCATGATCACGATGCCGCCGGGCGCTTCACCCTCGCCGTTGAGCTCCGAGAGCCCGCGGCGAATGTCGGGCCCGATGTTCACCTCGGCCACGTCGGCGACGCGGATCGGCGTGCCATTCACGACCTTGATCGGGCTCTCCGCGATGTCCGTCGGATTCTTCACGTAGCCGCGCCCGCGGATGATCTGCTCGTGCCCAGCGATTTCGAGCACGCGCCCGCCCACGTCTTCGTTGGACGCGCGCACCGCGCGCACCACTTCGTCGATCGTGACGCCGTGCGCGACGAGCTTCGTCGGATCGACATGCACCTGGTATTGCTTGACGTAACCGCCGACGCTCGCCACTTCCGCGACGCCTGGCACGGATTCGAGCGCGTAGCGGAGATTCCAGTCTTGCAATGAGCGGAGCTGTTGCAAGTCGTGCTGGCCGCTCCGATCGACCAGCGCGTATTCGAAGACCCAGCCGACTCCGGTGGCGTCGGGGCCGAGCGTCGGGTTTACGCCTTGCGGCAGCTTGGCGCGGACCGAGCTCATGTATTCGAGCACGCGGCTGCGAGCCCAGTAGATGTCGGTACCCTCCTCGAAAATCACGTTCACGAACGACATGCCGAACATCGACTGACCGCGCACGGCTTGCACTTTGGGCGCCGCGATCAGCGCGCTGGAGATGGGATAGGTGAGCTGGTCTTCGACGCGATCCGGGCTCTGTCCCATCCACTCCGTGAAGACGATCACCTGTACGTCGGACAGATCGGGGATCGCGTCGAGCGGCGTTTTTTTCAGGGAAACGAAGCCCCAGGCCGTCAACGCGCCGACGAACAAGATCGTCAGGAACGGCCGGCGCGCGCACACGGCGATCAGCCGCGCGATGAAACCGAGTTGGGAGGCGTGCGCGGGTTCGTTCACGGAGCCGCGCCGTTCTTTGCGGGCACGAGCGGCATGCCGCACTTCGGGCACTTGCCGGGAGTCGGGCTGCGGATTTCTGGATGCATGGGACACGTGAAGACCGCTGCGGCGGCGGCGATCGGAGAAGGCGGCTGTGCCGGAGATGCTGCGCTCGGGATGGTCGGGATGGTCGGTGCGGAGGGCGCCGTTACGGCAGCCGCGACGCTGCGCGACGTCCGCGCAGCAGGAGCGGCCGGTGCGGCAGGTGCGGACGGAGAGCTCGCGCTCGCCGCCGCGCTGCTCGCCGCGGTCTCTGCATTGGGCGCGCTCGGCCGAGCCGACGTGTCACCGCCGTCGGGCAGCTTGTCCCAAAAATCTGCGGTCGTGCTGATACGCGCCTCGGCCGCGATCAGAAAGACACCGGAGGTCGCCACCTGGTCACCCGCGGCGAGCCCCGAGAGCACCTCGTACATGCCGTCGGCTTTCTCGCCGACGCGCACTTCCTGCGGGCGAAATCGACCCTGACCGAGATCCAGGAACACCAGGCGGCGCGGCCCGGTGTACACGACGGCGGACACCGGCACTTGCAGCTTCGGCGCCGGATCGGAGGCGAGCTCGACGCTCGCGTACATACCGGGTCGCAGTTCGAGGTCCTTGTTGGCGAGTTCGAGGCGCACGCGTCCGGTGCGCGTCGCCGGATCGACGTACGGGTACAGATACGAAATCTTGGCCTCGTAAGCCTTGCCGGGCAGGTAGTCGAGCATCACGCTCGCCTGCTGGCCGACGTGCACGCGCGGCAGATCCGCCTCGTACACGTCGGCTTCTACCCACACCTTGTTGAGCGCGGCGATGCGGTAAAGCTTCATGCCCGCCTCCACCGACGCGCCCTCGACCACGTTCTTCTCGATCACGAAACCGCTGGCGGGTGAGGGGAACGCGAGGCTCTCCGACGGCGTGCCCTGTTTTTGGAGCGCGTCGATTTGCGCGTCGCTCAAGCCGAGCAAGTGCAGGCGCTGGCGAGCCGCCTTGCCCAGCATGTCCAGACGGCTCGGGCCGTCGGTCGCGGGACTCGGACCGCTCGGCTGGTTGGCGAGCAGAAAATCCTGCTCGGCCGCGTACAGCTCGGGGCTGAACAGTAGGAACAGCGGTTGCCCGGCGGTCACGCGCTGGCCCGTGCGATTCACGAGCAGCTTGGTGATGAAGCCGCGCACCTTGAGCGTGACGTCGGTGAAGGCGGACTCGTCGTAGCTGACGTGGCCGACCGCGTGCAAGCTGCGACTCATGGGGCCTGCGACGACGGGGCCGGTGCGCACGCCGATCAGCTGCCGGCGCGCGTCGTCGATGGTGACGACGCCCTCGGCTTGCTGCGCCTTACTGACGGGCACCAAATCCATGCCGCAGATCGGGCATTTCCCGGGGTCGTGCTGCTTCACGGAGGGGTGCATCGGGCAGGTGTAGTGGTCGACGTCCGCAGCGACGGCCGCCGTTTGCGCGCGGTTCGCCGCCGCGCGGCCGCTGTCGCCGTCGAACCAGGCGAAGAGCGGCTCCCGAAATACAAAAGCGCTCACGGCGAGCGCGCACGCGAACGCCAGCGAGCCGACAGAGCGCCATTTGTCGAGCGAGATCATCGGTCCTGCTCCTGATTGTCGAGCCCGGGAATGCGGCCGAGCGCGCGTTCGAGCTCGGCGCGGTGTCGATCGCACTCAGCCTGCGCGAGCTCGTACTCGAGCTCGACGCCGCGCAGGTTCTTTTCCGCGTCGATCACGGCCACGAACGAGTTCTGGGACGTGATGAAACCGGCGCGGGCCGCGTCCACCTGCTGGCGGGCGATCGGCAGCAACCGTTCCTGCATCAAGCTCATCACGTGCTCGGACTCCTCGACCTGCTTGTTGGCGACGAACACCTGGGTGCGCACGGCGTCGGTCATGCGCGCGGCCTCGCTTTCGAACTGCGCCCGCGCCGCGAGCGCTTCGTCCTCGGCGCCGGCGCGGCGGCCGCCCTGGATCGGCAGATTGAAGCCGAGCCCGACCATCCAGCGGTGCTCGGGCATGTCCCACATCGAGTTGTAGGAAGTCGACAGCGTGAAGTCCGGATAGCCGTCGCGACTCGCGCGTTCCGCACGGCTCCCTTCGGCGCGCGCGCGCTCCCGAGCCGCGCTGATCTCGCTGCGCCTGGCGATCGCCTCGGCTTGCAAGCGCTGCGCGCCGCCCGCGTCGAGCGCGCCGCGTGACGCGGGCTTCGGCAGCACGTGGGGCGGGGGTGGCAACGGCAGTTCAGGCGCGCGGTGGAGAAGCTCGTTCATTTGTGCGACCGTCACGTCGCGCTGTGAGGCGAGCACGGCCGCGTCGTGCTCCATGTGCGCGAGCTCGGCCTCGGCTTGCAGCGGGTCCTGGGCCGAGCCGCGGCCTGCCGCAAACTGCGCGGTCGCGCCGGCGCGCATGGCGCGCAAGAGCTCGACGTGATGCGCGTTAATCTCGAGCGAGCGTTCGGCGACGAAGTACCGGTCATAGAGCACCACCGCCGACAGCGCGAGCTCGCGCTGGACGACCTGGTAGTCGCTCTTGCTGGCCGCGGCTTCCGCGTCGAAGGCCGCGGTTTCGAGCGAGCGCTTACCGAACCAGGGCAGTTTTTGGCTGATGCCGAGCTCGTAGCCGAGCGGCGCTTTCGAGCCGATCGAGAGCGGCGCGATGCCGACGTCGACCATGGGATCCTCGAAGACGCCCGCTTGCCGCACGCGCGCGAGCGCCGCGCGAAAGCCTTGTCGCGCCGCTTCGACGCTCGGATTGCGGGCGAGCACCGCGCGCACGTAGGCCGCGCGGTCGAGTTCTGGTCCTGTCACCGACGCGGCGAGCTCGCGCTCGGACGCGGTCTGCCTCGGCGATGCTAGCTCCGAGTCGGCCGTGACCGACGCGACCGACGTGCCGCGCGTACTCGCGCAGCCGGTGATTGAGAGGGCGAAAGCAATGCCGACGAGCGAACGCTCCTGATGAACGAGTGCGCTGCGCGAGTGTCGCGCAAACCCAAAGGGGGTCATGAGAAACTCCTTCTTCGCCAGAGAAAACCGCGGCGCTCGCAACGCGCGAGCGCTCTCACGGACGACGGATTCGGACGCACCGAATGGACGCCGAAGCGAGCGGAGTCAGCTCAGCTCAAGAGCGCGCAGTGCACGAGATAGAGCGGGGATCCACGTGGCGGCGGCGCGCGCGCCTGCGCCGGGGCGACGCGCACGGCGAGCGAGCGCGGCGGGAGATAGCTCGGTTCATTCACCAGCGCGGCGAGCGCGGCCGGCGCGACGTCACTCGCGACAACCCGCGTGCCGAGTGTGCTCGCGCGGGCTGCTGGAGCGACCCGCTCACAACAGTCCAGCGGCAGCACCTGCGGATCCCGACTGCCCGGGTCCGCGCAGGGGCTCTTGCAGCAGCGCGCGGACATCGACGCGCCCGTCATACGGCAGACATAGTGCGCGCGAGCCCAAGCACTGCCCGGCAGCACGAGTACGAGCACCGCAACCAGGGCGGCCAACTTGGCTCGAATCGCGCGCATGGGGACTCTACCTAGAGCACGCGGGGCCGGCCCCAAGCCTTCAGTGGAGCTTCTTCAATAAGACCCCGATCCACCCGCTCGCCTCGCTCGTATTCGGCACGGAGGCAGCCATGAATGAGCCGACTGGTCGAGGATTGTTGAGACAGGGCTTTCGCATCTTGCTGCTTTCGTTCGTGCTCGGCTTCGGCATCGTGGCGGGTGGTCCGCATGCCCGCGGCTTCATGGCGACGCACGTGACCGGTATGCTCACGGCGATATTCGCCGTGCTGATCGGCCTGGCTTGGCCGTCGCTCGCGCTCTCGCTCGGCCAGCGCAAATGGCTGTATTGGTCGGTCGTGATCGACGGCTACTGGGGTCTGATCGCGGGCGTATTCGCGACCCTGTACGAGGTGCCGGGTCCCGTCTCCGGCGGAGGAGCTGCGCCGCATGGCTGGCAGGCGACCGTGTTCTTCTCGGCGTTCATTCCGGTGCTCACGGCCCTGCCGTTCGTCTTCACGGGCCTCGCCCTGTACGGGCTGCGCGGGACGGGCGCGCCGAAAGCGTAGTAGGCTGCTCCTCGCGGGGCGCCATTTGACGAACCTTTTCGGAAAGACCTGGCTCGCGGGAGCGGTGCTGTTGACGGCCACCGCTTGCAATCCACCGACGCACATCATCTCGGCCGACGAAGTGCCGCGCTGCGCAGCGGCGCCGGGACAGTCCGGCGCACCGCACTTGAAGGTGCGCCGGGTCTACCTGGGAGCCACCCGCTATCGTCTCACCGGCGCGGAGCTCGAGCTCGACCACAACCTGGTCTTCGGCGCCGAGGGCGAGGAGCGCATGAAAGAGCCGATCGAACTCGTCTTCGAGGGGTCGGTCGCGCCCGGCCCGCACGAGCTCACCGGGTTCTGGCGGATGAAGCTGATCGACTACAACTCGGACCATCACTTCCGCGTCCCGTTCTCGCACACGGTGAACGTCGGATCGGACGGTGCCGTCTGCTCGTCGCTCGTCCTCTACATCACCGACGACAACTCGGTGCCGCAAGCCATGTGGACTCAGCGCGACGAATGGGTGCCCGCCGGCGAGCGACCCGTGATGCGCTACGAGGACGAGGGCGCCGCTCTCGCACCAGCGAGCACGCCTGCCGCCCCACGGTAGCCCTCTCATGCGCGCTTGCGTCACATTCGCGCTTCTTGCTGGCTCAGGCTGCGCGAGTCAAGGCTCGCTGAGGGATCCGACGAGCCTTCGTCCCCCGCGCTGCGCGGTCACGAACGAGGGACCGGCCAGATTGGTCGTGCGCCGAGCCTACCGCGCCAATCGCGCGGCTCAAGGCACCATGAGCTATGTCCTGGTGGACGGCGCTCCCGTCTTCCAGAACAGTGAGCAGGCCGTCCTCGCGCGACCGCTCGCCACGCTCTATGATCACGAAGCGTCGCCCGGCCCGCACCACGTGCGGGTGGTGGAGCGCGTCGAGGGCATGTTCCGCTTCAGGCGGGGCTGGGCTGATCTGCCACTGTCGCTGGGCGTG
>DASYCR010000277.1:0-2724 GCA_036500095.1 Polyangiaceae bacterium | reverse complement strand
TGGCCGAATGAAACGTGGAGCTTCTTTTCGACCTTCAAGTGACGTTCGCGCCGCGGGGCCGAACACGGCGCGCTAGAAGTTCTCACCCGCCGCTCGCTGTCTCGGTGCAGATGGCGGCGCGCTCGTGCGCTCACGCACGGCGCTACGCAGAGTCGCGATCACGTCATCCAGGTTGATGGGCTTGACCAGGAAGCGATCTGCGCCGAGCGACGCGAGGAGCTTCCACTCTTGTGGTCCGCCCGAAGCAGTCATCACGATGATCGGCACGGTTTCGGCGTCCGGCCGCGCGCGGAGCAGCGCGGTAACCGCGACGCCGTCGAGGATCGGCATTTGCAAATCGATCATCACGACCGAGGCGCGCTTCTGAGCGAAGGCATCGACCAACGCGCGACCATTGTCGACGCAGAGGATGTCCGCGTCCGGAAATTCCATGCCCAATTTCAAAGCCAATAGGTCGCGAAAGTCCCGGTCATCCTCAGCCACCAAGATGCGTACGGGCTCTACGCTCGAAGCGCGGGCTTCTTTCAAGCTGCGCCGAAATAGATCCGCCGACGCGGTGCGGTCTTCCGGCTTCTTCTCCAGCGCTTTCAAGATCACGTCATCGAACGCGCTGGGCAGACCGGCCCTGCGACTACTCGGGGGCGACGGCAGCAGCGTCGCGTGCTGCACCATCAAGCCCAGCGCGGTTTCAGCGTCGAACGGCAACGTGCCGGTCAGAAACTCGTAAGCCATGCAGCCGAGCGCGTACACGTCACTCAGCGGGCTCGCGGGCTGTTCACCGTCGAAGGCGACCTCGGGCGCCATGTAAGCGGGGGTACCGGCAATTTCTTTGACCACGCCGCCATTGAGGTAGGGCGCCGCCAGGCCCAGATCAGCCACCCTCGCATGCAGCTCGCCATCCAAGAGCACGTTGCTCGGCTTCAGATCGCGGTGCACCGCGCCCGCCGCGTGAATCGCCGATACGCCTTTGCAAATGTCGTCCAGCACGCCGAGCGCCAGGTCGAGATCGGGTAGACCACCCGCTTCGAATAGCCAATCCTCCGCGGTCTGGCCCTCGACCAGCTCCATCACGAAGTAGGGCACGCCCAGGTGCTCGCCAAACGCGTGGATGTGCAGCACGTTCGGGTGATTCACGAGCGCCATCGCACGCGCCTCTTGCACGAAGCGCGAGCGCACATCCGGCGCGCGCCCCGCCGAGCTCACCAACTTGATCGCGACCTTGCGTTGCAATTGCAGATCGAACCCGAGCAAGACCACGCCCATCGCGCCACGCCCGAGCTCACCCAGGATGCGGTAACCGCCACCGACCACGTCGCCCAGCACCGGTAAGTCCCGTTGGTCCGCTGATTCGCGCAGGAAATCGTCCACCAGGCGATCGAGCTGGCTCACGTTGGGCTCGAGGCTCTGGGGCGTGACGGCCAAAATCGGCGAGCACGGCAGCACGGTGTCGTTCAGCTCGTGCGGGCTCGGCTGCAGCGCGCGCGCGGGTGGCGGTTCAAGCAAGCTCATGGCCGACCGCCATTGCAAAGAGCAAGCCGCCCGCGAAAACGGCCGAGTTTCGTCGCAGCGCCTTTACGGAGTGCGACTTTGTGTCTCGCTGCAGCGCGCGGGCAACCGGAGCGACACAGCGCCGCGGCGCTATTTCTTAGCTGTTTCGAGCTCGTAAGCGACACCGATGGTACCGCTCAGAGTCGTTACCGAGCCGATGCCGGCGGCGCAGGCACCGAGCTCGTCGCCGCTCAGACGTTCACCGCTGGCGTCGAGCCGCGTGAGCACGGCGAAGTGGCGCGTGACGCGATAATTCAAACCGAGCGCGGCGCCCAAACCGACACCGGGGCCGTCCCACGCGCCGCATGAAAAGCTGACGGCAGGCACCGTGATCGAAGTCGACTCTTGGCGCGTGCCGAGCGCGTCCACATGCTGCATAGCGAGGCCCAAGCGCAAATTGAGAAAGGCCTCGAGGTGCTCGGTGCGCCACGGGAAAACGCGGGCGCCGAGCCAAGCGCTCGTGGAGCTGTACTCGGCGTCGATCGAGTTTTCGGCCGAGAGCGCGCGCACGCGACCGAGCCCGCTGTGCTCGAGCTCGAGGCCCACGGAGTACTCGGGATTCCAAGCGAGATACGCGCCGAGCGCGAAATGTGTATCCACCGCTTCGTCGTCCGCGGAAGGATCGAAGCTGGAGCCGAAGCGCGCATTGAAGCCGAAACGCGCCTCGAGCGTGAGCGGCAGCGCGTCGTAGTCACGCGCAAAGTCGTTCGTTGCCGGTTTTTTCGCGGGCGCGGGTGGCGCAGAAGGAGTAGTGATCGGCGCGCTGGGCAACGCATCGGTCGCTGTGACGATAGGCGCCGCGGGAACGGGAGCCGGTTCAACTGGCGGACTCGACGGCGCCGCGGGCAACGCTTCTGTTTCGGCCGGGGCCGGCACGGGAGGCGCGGGCGTTGGCGGAGTGGGCGCCACTGGTGCCGGTGGTGCGAGCGACGCGGGCTCGGCCACGAGCGGCGTCGCCGTGGGCGGCACGAGCCCGGACGCCGATCCGTTCGGCGAGGCCGCAGCGGGCGGCGCTCCGGCAGCAGGCCCGGCAAGTGAGACGCCCGACGCGAAGCAGGCCGTGAGCACCAACGACCCGCGAACTAGGGCGCGCATGAGGCCGCGACTATCGCGCGCGGGCCGAGCTCGCGCAATTCCGCGCCCCAACGCGGCCGGCTGGGCACCCCGAAAACCCGC
>DASYCR010000276.1:0-5099 GCA_036500095.1 Polyangiaceae bacterium | reverse complement strand
TCCCAGAGGTCCTCGCTTGGTTTGTTGGGATTCGGCAGAAGCTTCATCGTGACGCGGCCGAGCTTTCCGTCGGACACGCGGTAGCGATGCTGCGCCTCGCTGACCAGGTCGGCCATATCGACGCTGTCGACGAGCTGCTCGTCCGGCTGGAGCGAGTAAGGCACGTCGCTGCGGTCGAGGGATGCTTAGCGCGGCCGATACAAGACCTTGCTCGCGCCGCCGCAGATCACGTTGCCGCGCACTGGAAATTCCGCGATGCGGTCACCAAACCAACTCGGAAAATCACCCCACCAACTCGGGTAGAGCGCCATCAGATCCGGCCGCTCCGAGGGCGGGATGCGTTCGATGAGCTCGATCGCCGCGGCGACGTTGATGCGCGTCGCGCGCGCGAACGGCAAACCACGAAAGCCGCCCAAGCCGATGATGTCGAGCGCGGGCGTGTCGGACGCGTATGGGATGGCCCCCGCGTCGCCGACCAATACGCGATTGCTGCGCAACGCAGCCTTGCTGCGAATCGCTTCACCGGCGGTCAGGTGCTGGTCGAGGATATTGCGCGAAGCGCGACCGAAGAACCAAACCTGATCGCGAAAGCGTGGCGCTTGGTGAATCAAGAACAACGTGGCCATGGCAATGCCCGCGAGCGGGCCGGCCAGGGCCGCGCGGCGATCTCGCGCGCGCGTGGCGAGTGACAAGAGCACGCCGAGTCCGAGCGTCGCGTTGAGCAAGAGCCAGGCGACCGCGGGCATCGTGTAGCGCTCGTTTTGCCAACGCACTTGCCCGTTCAGCGCGACTACCATCACCCAGCTCGCCGCGCTCGCCCAGAGGACGAGTGCGTAGCGCCGCGTAGCCTTGTCGAAGAGCGGAACCGTCGCGAGCAACCAGGCGAGCCAGCCGAACGCGGGCACGTCGCTGAAGTGGTATTGGGTGACGCGCAGCACCTGATACTTCAGGTGAAATAGCCAGGCATCCCATACCTCCGCGCGAGTCATGAACGGGTGATGCATCTCGAGCTTGACCAGCGCGCCCGCCGCGCTCGACTCACCGGTGAGCAGTCGGTTCGCGGTGGCCTGGGCCACGAGCACGAGCAAGGCCGGGGCGATCGACAGCGCAGCCAGTAACAGACGCGCCTTCGGTTCGCGACGGCGCGCCGTCCACACCAGCGACGCCACCAGCACGAAGACCGCGGCCACCCCCTCGGGGCGCGTGGCCACGACTGCCGCGCCGCACAAACCGAGACACGCCGCGAGCGCCAGGAGCGGTTTGCCGCTCGAAGCGGCCGCGTGGAGGTCGTCCCAGACGACGAACGCGACGCCCCACAGGGCGAGAAATAGCGCCACCTCCATGCCGCTCCAGAGCGACCAATCGAGCGCGCCGACACACAGCAAACCGGGTGGCAGCAAGTACACCGTCCAGCGCGGCAACCCGCCGCACAGGCGCTGAGCTGCGAGCAAGAGCGCGAACACGGATAGGCACGCTACCCAGGCGGCCCAAATCATCAGCGCGAGCTCGCGAAATCCGCACAGGTAACCAATCGCGAGTACGAGCGGGTAGAGCAAGCTCGTGCCGCCGCTCGAGTAGCCGGTGCCCTCCGACCACTCGAAGGGATGTCCACGCGCGGCCTGGCGCGCGAAGTCGAAATGGATGAACACGTCGTCGAGCGGTGCCGACCACAACCCCGGCGTGGCTCGGTGCACGAGCGCGTCGAAGCGATCCGGACGCGCCCACAAGAGTGCGTACAGCGTCTGCAATCTGAGCGACGAGTAAAAGCGGCACGCGACGAGCAGGGTGCACACGCCAGCGAACACGAAATATATGACGGGTTCGTAGCGCGTGAGCAGCAGCCGGGCGCGGGCCAGCGGAGCGGATCCCGGATTCATTTCAAGGCTCGCAAAAACGCCCGCGTGCCCCCTGTTGTCAGGAGCGCGGGCGCCAGCGACGACGTAAACGATTCCGCCATGTTTCGCGGCCTGCCAGGCCGGTGGATCCAGACGATCGGGAGCAAGTACCCGAAACTAGCGCATCCCAGGCAACCGGGCGCTCATGTGACGTCGAGCCGTGATTTGAGCGCTTTTTTCTGAGCCTTTTGCTTGCTCGGGGGCCCCTTAGGCGCTCTACTAACGCCCCGCTGGAATGACGCGGGTAGCTGAGCACGAAGTCATAAATGCGTTGGTTCGTTGAAGTTTCGCGGGTCGGTGAAAGCGAGCCCGCGGAGAAGTACTGCGTCGAAGCGAAAGCGTGGCAAGCCGCCTTGCAAGAGGCACGCAAGCTCCGCGGTGATTCGGGCCCACTCTCCAAATTCTCGATCGAGCTACTCGATCAAGGTTATCGCGCCGTCGATGCCGAGTTGAAGGTCCGCTACTTCGTGAACAACGCGCCCGCGGACGCTCCGCTCACCGACGGCAACGGCAGCAGCGGCTCGCTGGTCGTCGCGGCCAAGTCGGTGCCGGCGGAGTCCGCAAAGAAATTCCCCGATGCGGCACCGTTCACGCTCGTCGCCAAGAGCGGGTCGAAGCCACCTGCGGCGTCGGCTGCGAGCAGCGCGCCAGTAGCCCACGCGCCCGCGGCATTTCCCGCCGTGAACGCTGCCATGAGCGAGCCGGCTGCTGCCGGCAACAACGTAGGCGCGGTGTCGAAGAGCGTCGTTCCTCGCCCTCGACCGAGCAACGCGCCGCGCCCCCGCTCGGCTCCGCCCGCGCAGCCAAACATCGTGGTGCCGGCCGATCCAGTGCCGCGCGCCCCGCGCGTTCCGAGTGTGTTCAGTAGCGAGCCGCCAGTTCCTGCTCAAGCTTTCGTCGCGCCAGCCACGCCAGCGGCAATTGCCGCGCCGGTGAGCGCCGCGCCCGCGCCGGTGAGCGCCGCGCCTGCGCCGGTGAGCGCCGTTCCTGCGCCGGTGAGTGCCGTTCCTGGTTTCCAGGTGATCCGCGAACGTGCCGAGGAGCCGCGCGCGGAAAGTCCGATTACGTATCGCGAACTCGCGCTGGCCGTAGAGCTACACACGACGCGCTCGGAGGCGGAGGCGCTCTTGTGGGCTCAATATCGACAGCTAGCAGCGACCATTGCTGCGCGCACCCCCGGTAAATTCATACAGCTTGCGATCTTCGATCACACCTTCAAGAAAAAGCCGGAGCGGCCGCCGCTTGCAACGTTGGCGTGGAAAGACTGGCGTGGAGATCCGGTGCTCGCATTTCCCGGCTTTGGAGACGCCGCTGCCGGGCCGCTCTCGGGCGTCCCGGCATCGCAGACGCCCTCCACGCTTCCCACCGGCGTGGCCCCCACGCCGCTCCCGGCACAGCCGGCCAATCATTTCCCGATTCCCGTGCAAGCGCCAGTGGTTCTCGCCGCTCCCGTCGTCGAGCTAGCGCCTGCCATCGTGGCCCCCGCGCCCGCCGTCGCAGCGCCAGTTGCCGCCGTCGTGACGCAAGCTCCGGCGGTAGTACCCGAGAGCCCGCCGCCAAGCGCAGCGCCCGCGATCGCGTCGGTGATCGTCGACCGTTCGGCGGTGGCGACCGCGCCGACCGTGCTCAATCTGCCGGTGGTGCCAACGGCTCCGGCTTCTGCACCGAGCAACGAGCGACCATCACGCCCGCGGATCGCCACCGCGGCGCGGCGCAGAGCCCCCGGCGAGGACTTGATCGGCGACCTGTTCGAGACGATGCACGAGCTGCACTTCATGCGCGACATCGCGGTCGGCGCAGATTTCGTGCTTACGGTCTTGAACGAGGTGTTGCCGTGTGAGGGCGTGCTCCTGCACGTGTTCGACATCAACTCCAGAAACTTCGTCGTGGTACGCGCAAAGGGCGCGCACCCTCGCGACGTGCTGCTCAGCCGTCTGTCGGATCAAGACGCCCTGTGTATGGTCGTGATGCGCGCGCTCAGCGCGGTTTCTCTAGCGAACGTGAGTCAAGACGCTCGCTTCGCCGCGCCGCGCTGGCAAACCGTGGGAGTCGCGCCGCGCGTAGCGCTGTGCGGAGCGGTTCGCCAAGGTGGCCGCTACCTGGGCATGATCGAGCTCGTCAATCCGCTCGGGGACCTGCCGTTTCATGAAGGCGAGATCAACGCGCTCGACTATATTTGCGAGCAATTCGCCGAGTTCCTGGTGAATCGACCGATCGTGCTCGACGCTGACGTAGTCCTGGGTCGCTAGCGCGTCTGCTATCGTTCAGCCCGACCATGGCCGATCGACCACGGCGTGAGCGGCTGCTCACCTTCTTGTTGTTGCCTGCGATCGTGCTCGCGGGGTTGGTGCTGGCCGGCGTCATGTTTCGCTCCAGCTTTCAGCTGGAGAAGCTCCGCGAGCAGTCGGTGATCGAGGCGACGCTGCTGCTTGCGAACGAGAAGGCAGATCGACTCGACAAGCGCATCATCGAACAAGACAACTCGGTGCGTTCGATGATTGACGTGCGCGAACGCACGGATTTCGGCGCAAAATGGCTGGAGTCGGCCGCGTTGCAAACGCCGACGGTGCGCGAAGTGCTGCTCGTCGATCTGAGCTCACCCGATCGCGACGTGGTTGCGGTCGCGTCGCGCGCGCCGGGACCCGAGCACGAGCGCTTCGTGCGCTTGCTCGTGACCAACATGTACGGCGACATGAAGCTCGATCACGAGCCGATCGACGAGCTCAGGCATTTGCACAAGAGCGTCCACGGTCAGGCTTACCTGCTCAGCCATTGGGAACAGCAGAGCGCGGGTCGACACTATCTAGTCGTGGTGTGGCACGACGTGCCGCGCATCGTCCACGACCTTTTCCCAGCTTTGTACGCGGACGTGTCCGACGGCCAGCAAAGCCGCGTCAACGTGGTGGACGGCGAAGGACGCATCGTGTTCGGTCCGCCGATCAGCCGCGGTGGTTTGACGCTCGGCCGGCCTTTCGAGACGACCCTGTACAAGTGGACGCTGAACGTGAGCATGACATCGGCAGAGGAGCTCGCGGCGGCGGTCGCACGGCGCCGCGTTCTGGAGATGGTGTTGGTCGCGCTGTCCGGGTTGGTCGTGATCGCGGGCTTGATCGTGATTTTGGTGGCCGCCGAGCGCGAGCGCAAGCTCTCGAACTTGAAGAGCGACTTCGTCGCCAATGTGTCGCACGAGCTCAAGACGCCGCT
>DASYCR010000275.1:0-1768 GCA_036500095.1 Polyangiaceae bacterium | reverse complement strand
GGCCCGCTTCCAAGCCCAATTGCCTGTAACGCGTGTTACGAGCAGATGGGCTCCGAGAGGGGCGCGCTCGGCCCGCTTTTCATGCCTCGGGGTCGCCGCCAGGCGATGGCGAACTCTGTTGAAAAGACTCTTTCACGAACGCAGTTCTTCGGGCTTTCAGCCTAGGCAGTACAGGTTGCGAGCCTACCAACTCGAGGACAACCGGATAAATCTTGAGAGTCAGTACTCCCGTCCACACTCCCATTTGCACCCGCTCAACCCTGAGCCCGCGCCGGCACAATACTCTGTGCACGCGAGTGCCGCGAGGCAGCCAAATCTCCCGCTCTGCCCCAACCACGCCCTAGCTCCGCCTTTGCCCTCCTCGTCTTTTCAACAGAGCAGGTGCTAGTCTCAGCCACCCGATGCCGGCCGAGATCGATCGCGACGACAAGGGGCGGCCGCTCGAGCTCGACGTGATCGTGATCGGCGGCGGCGTGAACGGTCTCGGCGTGGCGCGCGACGCGGCGCTGCGCGGGCTCAAGGTGGCCGTCTTCGAGCGCAACGATCTGGCGTTCGGCGCGAGCGGCAACTCGAGCGGCATGATCCACGGCGGTCCGCGCTACCTCACCAACGATCCGTCGGTCACCCACAGTTCGTGCCTCGACTCGGGGCACATTCAGCGGATTGCGCCGCACCTGCTGTTCCGCATCCCGTTCCTGATGCCGATCGCGGCCGGCGGTCTGCGCGCCAAAATCGAGCTCACCGCGGTGGACGCGTTCTTCGATTTGTACGACCAGTACCAACCGCTGAAGAGCGGCAAGCCGCACGTGCGGCTCGGCGAGGACGAGATCCGCGCGCTCGAGCCCGGACTTTCGGGCGGCTTTGCCGGCGGCGTGAGCTTCGACGAATGGGGCATCGACGGCTCGCGCTTGTGCGTCGCCAACGCGGTCGACGCGCGCGAACACGGCGCCGAGCTCTACGTGCACTGCACGGTGACCGAGATATTGCGCCGCTCGGACGGCCGCGTTTTCGGTGTCCGCTATCTCGATCGCAGCTCGGGTGAGAGCGGCACGCGCACGGCGCGCTTGGTCGTCAACGCGACCGGCGCGTGGGCGCCGATCACGGCGTCGCTCGGCGGACTCGCGCCCGCCGCGGCGCGCATTCGGCCCGGCAAGGGCATTCACGTCTTTTTGGATCGCAGGCTCACCAACTACGCGATCATCGCCTACGCGATCGACGGCCGGCAGGTGTTCCTGCTCCCGTGGCAGAACATGAGCGTGCTCGGCACGACCGACGACGACTACTACGGCGATCTGGACGACGTGCTCGCGACGACCGACGAGGTGAGCTACCTATTTCAGGCGATCGCCCATGTTTTCCCGGAAATTCACAGCGCGCGCGCGATCGGCACGTGGGGCGGCGTACGCCCCACGCTGCACGCCTGGGGTCCGAACGAGGACGCCTTGTCGCGCGAGCACGAGGTCGTCGATCACGCCGCGCACGGCGCGGACGGCCTGTACTCGATGATCGGCGGCAAGCTCGCGAGCTATCGTCTCTTCTCCCAGGAAATGACCGACGTGCTCGCTGCGCGCCTCGGCAACCGCGAAAAGTCGCGCTCGCACGTGGCGCCGCTCCCAGGCGGTGACGAGCAAGTCGATCCGATGGACCTGGTCGTGAAGGGCGGCATGGAAGCCGTTACGGCGACGCGCCTGGAGTATCGTCACGGCGGGCGCAGCCTGCGCGTGCTCGAGCGCATGCTGCGCGAACCGCGCGAGGCGGCCGTGGTGTG
>DASYCR010000274.1:0-4563 GCA_036500095.1 Polyangiaceae bacterium | reverse complement strand
GCATCCGTGACTCACCCGAGGCAATTGATCACGCCGCACGCGCGCCAGCGAAGGCTGCCATTTCAGCCATTTCCTCGAGATGTGGCGCATGCGGTCGTCGAGCGCGCCGCCAGCGGCGCATGGCACTCAAATTGCTGATCTGCCGCATCTTCGGTCGCTCAGACCATCCAAAGCCATGGCAAATGCAGGTCCATCGAGCACGCGCTTCGGGTCGCAGGGGCTCTTTTTGGCGGGCCTCGGGCTGAGACGATTCGCCGGTCAGCCCCTGGTCGTCGTGTTCGCGGACAGTTGGACCCTACCTTGCGCGTCGCTCCGCGAGGAGCTCTCGGCGGAGCTACGCGGGCTCGGAGCGGTGCTGTTCGTGATCATCCGCGAGGGTGTCTGGTCCTTTCAGGCGGACGACGCGGCGCGCCTGGTGCTGGAAAAAGTGCCGAGCGCCGAACTCTGCGCGCTCCATGCGGCTTACGGCGTGCCCAAGGACGAAGACGGCGCGTCGCTGATCCTGCTGGATGGCACGGGCAACCTGCGATCCTGCACGCGCGTGCCCGCTGCGCTCGATCTCGCGCGAAGCCTAGTGGACACGCTGCGCGTCGCCATCGTCGAGGTGTTGGCGGCGCCGCGCGCTGGGCTCGTATCGCGCCGTGAGCTGGTGGTCGCGAGCCTGATCACTGCCTTCGCGTTACTGCTCGCCGACGGCTGCCACCCGCGCCACGCGCCGTCCTCCGCCCTGTCGGACGCGGGGAGTGCGCCGCCGCCCTCCGAGCTCGACGTATCACTCCTGGTCAACGGCACACAGCGGCAGCTGCGCCTCGAGCCGCGCACCTCGCTGCTGGACGCGCTGCGCGAACGCCTGTCGCTGACCGGCAGCAAGAAGGGCTGCGATCACGGACAATGCGGCGCGTGCACGGTGCTGCTCGACGGCCGCCGCGTCAACGCCTGCCTGGTGCTGGCGGTGATGGCCGAGGGCGTGCCGATCACCACGATTGAAGGGCTGGCGCAGGGCGAGACTCTGCACCCGATGCAGGCAGCATTCGTCAGCGAGGACGCGCTGCAGTGCGGCTACTGCACGCCGGGGCAAATCATGAGCGCGGTCGGCCTGGTGCGCGAAAAGCGCGCTCACACCGAGCAGGATCTGCGCGAGCAAATGAGCGGAAACCTCTGCCGTTGCGGCGCCTACGCCAACATCGTCGCCGCCATCCGACAGGTGCAGAAGAGCGGAGCCCCGATATGAGGGCTTTCGACTATCTGCGCGCATCCGACGTGGAGGCGGCGCAAAATAGCGGCAGCAAACCCGACGCGCGCTTCATCGCCGGCGGCACGACGCTCGTCGATCTGCTGCGGCTCAATGTGGAGCGACCGGCGTTACTCGTGGATCTGGCGCGGCTGCCTTGGTCGACGCTCGAGCCGGTCGCGAACGGTGTCCGCGTCGGCGCGCTCTTGAAGAATACGGAGCTCGCCTACCACCCGCTCGTGGTCCGTGACTACGCGGTGCTGTCGCAGGCGTTGCTTGCTGGGGCGTCCCCGCAGATCCGGAACATGGCGAGCGTGGGCGGCAATTTGTTACAACGCACGCGCTGCTCGTATTTTCGCGACGTCGCGGTCGAGGCTTGTAACAAGCGCAGCCCGGGCTCCGGCTGCGCGGCGCGTGAGGGCTATTCGCGCGCGCACGCCGTCTTGGGCGGCAGTCCGCGCTGCATTGCCGTCAATCCGTCGGACATGTGCGTCGCGCTCGCCGCGCTCGAAGCGACCATCGAACTGCAGGGGCCGCGCGGCTCGCGCCACGTCGCGATCGCGGATTTTCATACCTTGCCCGGCGATCACCCGGAAATCGAGAGCGTGCTCGAACCCGGCGAGTTCGTGACGTCCGTGCTGCTGCCGGCCACGACGGCTGGCCGCCAGTCGGCGTACGTGAAGGCGCGCGACCGAGCGTCCTTCGCGTTCGCGCTGGCGTCGGCCGCGGTCGTGCTCGATCTGGATGGAAAACAGATCCGCCGCGCGCGCGTCGCGCTCGGCGGCGTGGCGACCAAACCGTGGCGCTGCCCCGAAACGGAGAACGCGCTCGTGGGTAAATCGGTCAGCGCCGCGACCTTTGCCGAGGCTGCGTCGCACGCCGCGAGCGGAGCCGTCGCGACCAACGACAATCGCTTCAAGATACGGCTCGCCGAGCGCGTGGTGGCCCAAGCGCTGGCAGCCGCTGCGGGGACTGCATGAGCGCGCCGCTCGTCGGACAGGGCGTGGACCGAGTGGACGCGCGCTTGAAGGTGACCGGCAAAGCGCGCTACGCCGCGGAGGTCCCCGTCGCCAACGCGGTCTACGCGGTGATCGTGACCAGCGGCATCGCACGCGGACGCATCGCGCAGCTCGATCTGAGTCGCGCCCGACGCGTCCCTGGCGTGCTCGAGATTTTGAGTCACGAGAACGCGCCCAAGCTGCCCGGCGCGAAGGTCAAACACGAGGGTGTCGACCGGGTTTTGCAGCTCTTGCAAGACCCAAGCGTGCTCTACGCGGATCAACCGATCGCCGTTGCGATCGCCGACACGCTCGAACGCGCGCAAGAGGCCGCCGCACTCGTCACGGCCACGTATGAGGCAGAAACGGCCGCGCTCGACATGCCTGCTCTGCTCCCCAAGGCGTACGAAGCGAAGAGCGCTGGACCGCGTGGCGCAGCGTCGTCAGCGCGCGGAGACATCGAGGCCGCGCTCAAGGCGGCGCCCATCAGCATCGAGCAGACTTACACGACGCCCGTGCAAAACCACCACCCGATGGAGATGCATGGCCTGACCGTGGTTTGGCAAGGCAGCGACCATCTGACGCTGTACGACACGTCCCAGGGCATTTTTGGCGTGCGGAAGAAGGTGTCGACCGTGTTCGGCATCCCTCCGGAAAACGTGCGCGTGATCTCGCACTACGTGGGTGGCGGCTTTGGCTCCAAAGGCTCGCCCTGGTCGCACGTCGTGCTGTGCGCGATGGCGGCGCGCGCCGTTGGCCGCGCGGTGCGACTCGTGCTCACGCGTCAGCAAATGTGCTCGTTGGTCGGGCACCGCCCGCAGACGGTGCAGAAGCTGCTGCTGGCGGCGCAAAAGGACGGGACGCTCTCGGCGATCCGGCACATCACGTACTCCGAAACCTCGAGCTTCGACGAGTTCGTCGAACCGAGCGGCGTGCAGTCGCGCATGTTGTACGCCTGCCCGAACGTGCAAACGTCGCATCATCTGGTGCGGCTCGACGTGCCCACGCCGACGTTCATGCGCGCGCCGGGCGAGTCCAGCGGCACGTTCGCCCTCGAGAGCGCGATGGACGAGCTCGCGTACGCCTTGAAAATGGATCCGATCGCCTTCCGCCTGAAAAACTACGCTGAGCGCGACCCCCACGAGGACAAGCCGTGGTCGAGCAAGTCTCTGCGCGAGTGCTATCGGCGGGCGGCGGACCGCTTTGGCTGGCAGAAGCGCAAGCTCGAGCCGCGCACGATGCGCGAGGGCAATCTGCTCGTGGGCTGGGGTATGGCGACCGCGACCTATCCGGCGCGCCAGAGCGGATCGTCCGCGCGCGTTCGTCTGAACCAGGACGGCAGCTTGTTGGTTCAAGCCGGCTCGCAGGACATCGGCACCGGCACCTACACGATCCTTTCGCAGATCGCGGCGGACGTTTTCGCGTTGCCGCTCGAGCGCGTCACCGTCGAACTCGGCGACACCGCGCTCCCGGAGACACCCGTGTCGGGCGGCTCGCAAACCGCCTCGAGCACCGGCTCGGCCGTGAAGCACGCCGCGCTCGCGCTGCGCGACGATCTGATCGCGCTCGCGCTCGCCGACGCGGCGTCGCCGCTCCACGGCGCCAAGCCGGAGGAGATCACGGTCGACTCGGGCGCGCTCGTGCAGCGAAACGACGCGAGCAAGCGCGATGGCTACACGAGCCTGCTCACGCGGAGCGGCAGGCCCGCGCTGGAGCGAGCGCTCAAAAACGAAGAAAAAGCCACGCGCGCCCAATACTCCTCGCATTCGTTCGGCGCTCAGCTGGTCGAGGTGCACGTCGATCCGGATCTGGGGCAGGTGCGCGTGAAGCGCGTGGTGTCGGCGTTCGCGGCCGGCAAGATCCTGAACGCGAAGACGGCGCGCAGCCAATTTTTGGGCGGTATCGTCTGGGGCATCGGCTTTGCCTTGTTCGAGCACACCGTGCGCGATCCCAGGACCGGTCGCGTCGTCACTCGGGATTTTGCGGACTATCACGTGCCCGTCCACGCCGACATTCCCGAGCTCGACGTGATCTTGGTGCCCGAAGAGGATCCGTACGTCAACGAGGTGGGCGCCAAGGGCATCGGTGAGATCGGCATCACGGGCAGCAACGCGGCAGTCGCCAACGCGGTCTGGCACGCCACCGGGCGTCGCGTGCGTGACCTGCCGCTCACGCTCGACAAGTTGCTTTGAAAGGATTGACCGAGATGAACGAGCTCACCGAGATCTGTCGCCACGCTCGAGAGCTGCGCGACCGCGAGGAACCGCTTTTCACCGCGCAGGTGGTGCGCGTCGACGGCTCGGCGTATCGGCGCCCGGGTGCGCGCATGCTGTT
>DASYCR010000273.1:0-1621 GCA_036500095.1 Polyangiaceae bacterium | reverse complement strand
CAATGAACACGTAGACTTTGCGACCTGATTGCTCGGGCTGATGCGCGGTGGTAGGAGGCCCGGGCCTTGCCGCTGCCGAGGCGCCACCAAGTTTCACCGCAGCCACTGTCCGCCGTCCAAGAGCTGAAGGTGCTGAAAGATGCAATCGAGCGTGCCGGGAATTAGCGGCGAACGCCACACTTCGGAGCGCGCGAGCGCCCGCTCTACTTGGTCCGCGCTGTTCGAGCTGGGCAAGCCCGGCGTGGCCGGCTTGGTCATGGTGACAATGCTGTGCGGCGCGCTCGTCGCGCCCGGCCCGAGGCCGCTCGGGCGGCTCGTGATCGCCATGTTGGGAACCGCGCTGGTCGTCGCTTCGGCGAACGCCCTGAACATGTACATCGAGCGCGAGACCGACGCGCTGATGCGGCGCACGGCGTCGCGCCCGCTGCCCACGGGCCGCTTGTCGGCGGACACCGCGCTGTGGTTCGCGCTCGCGTGCGGAGTCGTCGGCCTCGGCGTGCTCGTCTCGTGTGTGAACTGGGCGAGCGCTGGGCTCGCGCTGCTGGCGCTGGGCAGCTACGTGCTGGCGTACACGCCGCTCAAGCGCAGCACCACCTACGCTTTACACGTCGGCGCCGTGCCAGGCGCGATCCCGCCGCTCATCGGTTGGGCCAGCATGACGGGATCCCTCGCGCCCCGTGCGTTCCCGCTCTTTCTCATCTTGCTCATTTGGCAGCTGCCGCATTTCCTCGCTATCGCGACGTTTCGTCGCGAGGAATACGCGCGGGCGGGGCTGATCGTGCAACCGAACGCGAAGGGTCTCGCCTCGACCAAGCGCTCGATCCTTATTTGGTCTGCGTTGCTGTTGCTCGTGAGCATGTCGCCGCTGGCTTTGGGCATGGCCGGCATTGGGTATGGGCTCGTCGCTGGCGCGCTCGGCGCGGGCTTCTTCTGGTATGCGGCATTTGGGCGCGGCCAGCAGACGCCCGAGCGCTGGGCGAAGAGGCTGTTCCTGGCGTCGCTGCCGTACCTGGTCTTGGTTTACGCCGCGCTCGTGATCAGCGCGATGTAAGCGCGCCCGCTCAACGCGCGCGCGATTTACGTAAGGACGACGAAATGCCCGTCGAGCCGGCGGTGGTCATCGTGCCGGAGGGCGCGCGAAAGCCCCGTGTTTTCGTGCTCGGAGCGGTGCGACTTGGGGGCGCGTCGGCGCACGCGCTGTCTTGCGTTAGTAACGCCAAGATCTCGCTCGTTCCGGCCGACTTGACGATCACCGTACCGACGCGGCGAGCTCGGGCTAGCAGCGCCTCATCGCTCGAGCCGGTGAAGAATACGACCGTCGGCACACGGCCGCGCGTCATCAGCTCGCGCGCCAGATCGACTCCGTTGCCGTCGGGCAGATCGAGGTCGAGGATCGCAAAATCGAACTCCTGTGCCAAGGTGCGCGCGGCGCCGCAAGAGCGAACCAAGGCGACGGCGAACCCGCGGCGAGCGAAGGCGCGGGATAAGGCCCGGGCGACCGTCACATCATCTTCGACTACGAGCAGGCGCTGCGCTGAGCTTTGCATTTCCCGACCCAATTCGTTGCGCGAGGTGGGGGCACACTATCAAATCCAGTGGCGACTGAACACATGCTCTGTGT
>DASYCR010000272.1:0-6240 GCA_036500095.1 Polyangiaceae bacterium | reverse complement strand
CAAGACATAAATGGCCAGCGCTTCCGCGGGCACCTGGCCGATGTCGGCCACCTTGAACGCAGGTCCGATGCCGACGAACGCCACGCGCACGCCCGTGGCGGTGACGCTGGCGAGCGCCACGGGGATCACCGAGCGCGAGCGGTACTCGAACAGCAAGAGCTCGACCGCGAGCAGTACGGCCGCCACGGGCGTACCGAAGGTGGCCGCCATGCCGGCTGCCGCGCCTGCCGCCAGCAACGTCTTGCGCTCCTCGGCAGTAATTTTGATCAATTGACCGACGAGCGAACCGAGCGCGCCACCGGTCGCGATGATCGGCCCTTCAGCGCCGAACGGACCGCCCGTACCGATCGCCACCACGGCGGAGAGCGGTTTGAGCAGCGTCATGCGCGCGGGGATCCGGCTTTCGTTGAAGAGCACCTGCTCCATCGCTTCTGGAATGCCATGGCCGCGGATCGCCTTCGAGCCGTAACGCGCCATGACCCCGACGATCAGCGAACCCAAGACCGGAACCAGCACCACCGAGGCTCCCAACTGATTCCCAGCGGGCGACGCAGGCGCGAACACCACCCGATGATAAAAAGCGATATTCGTGATCAAGCCGATCATGCGCGTGAGCAGTTGCGCGATCAGCGCGGCCCCCACGGCAATCGCGCAGGAGAGCCCGGCGATCCAGACCACGCGCGCGTTGATCGCGCCCGAATGCCGCGTGACCGCGACCGCCTCGAGGCCCGGCAACATGGACGGCGCAATCGGCAAACCTTCCGTGGTCGACGCGCGCTCGAGTTGGTGACTGTGTTCTGGGTCAGGCTCCACGACGTGTTCTCCTCTTGGGCTCTTTGGACTCTTCGCTGAAAAACATGGGGGCTGCACCGCGGTCGGCACCCGCAACGCGCACCAGCTCCGTGAGCGCGAGGTCGAGGCGGCGCAGACGCGCGCCGGGCAAGCCGCGCAGCGCGCTGACCAGCCGCACTTGAAACGGCTCCGGCGCACGCGCGAGCAGCGCGCGACCGCGCGGTGTCAGCGAGAGCACGCTGCGCCGCGCGTCCTGCCGATCGCGCCTCCGGGCGACCAGTCGACGCGCGACAAGGCGGGCGGCTACCACGGACGCCGAGCTCGGATCGGTCAACGTGCGCTCCGACAAACGACGAATCGAGATACCGGGCTCGGCCGCGAGCTCCGACAGCACGAACAGCTGCGCGCCCCCGATACCCAACTGACGCTCGACGTCCCGCGCGCTCGTGCGCAAAGCACGCACGATCCGCCGCAAATTGTCGAGGATTCGCGCGGTCTCGAGCGCGCCACCTTTCAATTGCATGGGATCCCATGTATCACGCGCCCCCAAGCCTCGCCAGCACTGTTTCCCCCGCTGGAACAGTCTGTCTCTACCTCCGATCTTGCAAGCATCCCCGCGGATGGCCATCTAGTCACGACGCAACCGAGGAGATGCCATGCTCAATACACAGACCGCATTCGACGGCAAAAGTCAGCCTGAGCGCGAGCAAGTCGTCGCCAACGTGCGCGAACTCGACGCCATTTACCGACCACCGGAGTTGCACATGGTCGGCGATGGGTTTCGGGTCGCCGGCTACTTTTCGACGATTCCGGACGCGGTTCGCAAGCTGAGCCCGTTTCTATTGCTCGACTATCACCCGCCCTTCAACTACGCGCCGACCGACACGCCGCGCGGAGTCGGCGTGCACCCGCATCGTGGTTTTGAAACCGTCACGATCGCTTGGCAGGGCAGCGTCGCGCATCACGACAGCGCTGGAAACGGCGGTGTGATCGGGCCGGGCGACGTGCAATGGATGACGGCCGCGTCCGGGATCCTCCACAAGGAATATCACGAGGCCAACTACGCACGGACCGGCGGACCCTTTCAAATGGCTCAGCTGTGGGTGAACCTGCCCAAAGCCCACAAGCTCGACCCTCCGCGCTATCAAGCGTTGTCGGCGGGCGACATGGGCGAGGTCAGCTTGCCGGACGGGGCCGGCAACCTACGCGTGATCGCGGGCGAATACCGCGGCGTGCACGGCCCCGCGCGCACGTTCACGTCCATCAACGTGTTCGACCTGCGTTTGAGCGCGCGCGGCCGAGCAGACTTCGCATTTCCCGCGCACGAGAACGTCGCGCTGCTCGTGCTCGACGGCGGGTTGAGCATCAACGGCGAAGCACGCGCGAACGCGAACGACTTCGTCGTGTTCAAGAATGCCGGTGAACGCATCGAGCTTTTGGCACAGGCCGACGCGCACGTGTTGATCTTGAACGGCGAACCGATCGACGAGCCCGTCGTACAATACGGCCCGTTCGTGATGAACAGCGCGAGCGAGATCCAGCAAGCGTTCGCCGATTTCAGCCGCGGCAAATTCGGCTACCTGGCGGATTGACGGCTCAGCCCTGCCCGGCCTCGACCATCTTCTGAACCGCCGCGACGAACTCCGGGGAGGCCTGATCCGGGTGATGGTGGACGAGCTTCCACGCGCCATTTTTGCGGTGAAGGATGTTCGTACAATTCACGTTGAGGCCGGTCGTCGTGCCATCGGTCAAGTACATCTTCGAGCGGAAGATCGAGCTCGCGTGGGCCACGTCGCCCAGTACGGCGACCTTCAGCTCGTGAATGCCGCCAATCCGGTCGGTGCGATCCTGGTGCCCCTTGTAAAAGCCGAAGACCGCCTCAATCTCCTGCCAGGTCGCCCACACTTCAGGCCAGCTCCGCGCCCAATGTCCGAATGGATGAACGGTCGTCACGAAGTCCTCGTGCAGCCAGGCGTCGCTCATGGCCTGGTTGCCGTTGCCGCGCAAGAGCTCGTCGAGCGCAAGATAGAAACCCTCTGTAGCCGCCCTCGCCGCTGCTTCGTCGCCTGCATTACCCATCATGTCCTCCTGCTTGGTGTTGTCCGTCAGCTTTACGTCCTCAACGCGCCCGCGCCGGCGCGGGCGGCGCGCCGCTCGACCGACTAGCAAAATGCACTGACTCCACACCGGCTTCACGCAGGAGGCGGGTCAACTGCATTTGCGTGAGCACATTGCTGACGCGCACGTCGACCTTGCTCGGTTTCTTCTCCGCAAGCCGCCTGAGGAACCCGCGCAGGGCGTCCTGGCCAGCGCTCGACTGCGGCTTGAGCAGCGCGGCGTCGAGCGTAAATTCCGACGCGGTGCCCGTGCGTTCGAGCGCGGTCAACGCCACACGCGCGAACGCGGCGCAGGTTTGCTCGTCCCAATAGCCCCAACACTCCACCCCCAGCGAGCGACCGCCGAAGGTATGGATTGCGCGGAACCCACCTGATTCCGTGCCGTAATGAGTGTTGGTTTGCTCTTCGAGCATCCTACAAGCCTAGCTTGAAGTAAGTGGCGCGCCAGGCATTCCATTTCTGATCGCTCTCGCTCGCTCGGCCACCTCACGCGAAAGCGAGCGGTCGCGCGTGAGCGGAAGAACGAGAACCCAGGATGATTGTGCGTGCGTGTATGCGCGGAGCGGGCGGGGCAATTTGCAGCACAGCTCGCTCGTGCGCGCGCTCAGGGCGGCTGGTCCGCTTTTTCAAGTTCGCTGACGGCTGCTGCCATCGCCGCGAGCTTCTGCAGTGTGCGCCAATTGCGCGCAGTGACCGGCGAACCGAGCGCGCGATCCAGTACCGCGGGACTGAGCTTCGAGCGCGCGATGCCCGCGGGGAAATCGATCCAGAGCGCATCGTTCACCACTCGCACACGTTCGCCTGCCTTGGCGTACGCCGCGAGCTTGCTCGCCGCGCCCGACTGCGCAGGCCGCTTCGCCAAACCGAGCAGGAGCAGGTGTGGGTGCGTTTGCTCCGCCTCTCGAAACGGGCTCTTTTGAGCGTACGCTCGCCACTCCGCCTCTGTGCGCGCGACGACAGCGACGTCGAAGCCGAACTCGGCTCGCAGTGCCCGCTCGAGCGCTGCCTCGACGGCCTCGCGCTTCAGCTCAGCCACGAACACCATGTTGCCGCTCTGGATGTAGGTCTCCACCCGACCAAAACCCAACTTTTCCGCCAGAGCGCGCAGGGCCTTCATGGGCACGCTCTTGTGGCCACCGACGTTGATGCCGCGCAAGAGAACGATGAAGGTCGTTCGCAGGCGTTTGGATGGCTTCTTTTTTTGGGGTGCGCTGCGCGCTGTCGGTGATGCCACGAATCCTCTGCTTTCGCGCGCTAGCCTAGCCGCGAGCCGGACTGATAAAACCAAAAATCAGGAGCGCCACTTGGCAACCTCAAAGAACAAACGAACCCCGAGCGCCCGCTCGAGCGAACCCATCTTGGCGCCCGCCAACGCCGCAAAGTGGCACGACTGGCTGAGGGCCCACCACGCGCGCTCGAGCGGAGTATTGCTGCGCATTCCCAAAACCGGCAAAAGTAACCTCAGTTACGCTAGCGCTCTCGACGCCGCCTTGGCCTGGGGCTGGATCGACAGCCAGAAACGCGCGCTCGACGACTCGGCCTGGCTGCAGCGCTTCACGCCGCGCCGGCCAGGCAGCCCGTGGTCCAAGATAAACTGCGCAAAGGCCGAAGCTCTGATCGCCATGCAGCGCATGGAGGCTCCAGGATTTGCCGAAATCGCCCGCGCGAAAAAAGACGGACGCTGGGCACGCGCCTATGAGGGCGCGAAGAGCGCGACCGTACCGGACGATTTCGCCGAAGCGCTACGCAAAAAACCACGAGCGCAAGCCTTCTTTGCCACGCTGGACGCCGCAAACCGCTACGCGATCCTGTACCGGTTGAAGACGGCGAAGCTGCCAGAGACGCGCGCGCGCCGAGTCGCGGCCTACGTCGCTTTGTGCGCGGAACAAAAGACCCTTCACCCCGCGCGCAAGAAGTCCGCACGCTAGAGCAGCCGCGCGGGGCGTGACGTCGTACGAGCCAAGTTAGTCGAGCTCCGCGTTCTCAGCGAGCGCTCGCGGAAACCACAGACGGTACGCCGTGCGTGCCGGCAGCGCGGTTGGCGCAAAACCCGACACTCACGTCGAGATTGATCGCGCCGGCCGGGATGCTGCTATTCCAGGGCTGATTGCTGGTGATCGTCGCGTCGTCACCCGCGGCGGCAAACGCGGCGTTCCAGCTCGAGGTGATCGTACTGGCCTGCAGATCGATCCCGATTTGCCAACCCGCAGTCGGGGAGGACGACGAGTTGGACAAAAGAGGCTTCGCGCAATAGCCGGTGCCCCAATCGGAGGTGAGCACGAGCGACGCCGAGAGCGCGCCGGGCGTCACGTCCACCGCGTGCGCCGCGAACTGACCCGTGAAGTGAAGGCGGTCGAGGAAAACACCGGGGCCGCCGTGATTCATGAAGATGCTGAACGTCACCGGCGTGTTCTGATGAAGCAGAATGTCGCGCAAAGCGGGCGGGATGGGCAGCGAGATGGTGACCCAGCGTCCCGCGGGCAGCGCGGAAATATCGACCGTGCCGATCACGCTTTCATTGATCCCAAAGTTCGGAGCCGACATGAACAAGGTGATGGCATCGGAGCTCACGCTCTGACGGAACACATCGAGCGCGAGCTGCGTACCCACCTGGTGAAACAGCGCCGTCGAGAGGTTCGCGCTCTTGAGGCGGATCGTGCCGGACCCCAAGCTGAGCGAACTCAGGCCGTCCGAATGTCGCGCGGTCGTATAGCTGAAGGTGCCCGGATTCGCCGTCCAGAGCTGGCCCGCCGTCTGTTCGAAGCTCATGCTCGCGAGCGGGGCCGAGCAGCGCGTCGCGACTCCGTCGTGATCGTTGCAGTCTTCGCCGACGAGCAGGCCGTCGCCGTCGGCGTCGACGAGCCCCTCGTAGATGTACGCGGCGCCGGTAAACGCTCCGTCGCCGCTGCTCGCGTTGCCAGCGCCGATGATCGCGCGATCGCCGCTCATGCCGATCGAGGCGCCTGACTGGGTGCCGCCAAAGAGCGCCGGCCCCGCGCTGGCGTAGTCGCTCGGCAACAAGATGTGTGCGTGGGCGATGTCCCACTTCCCGTTGAGCCTTTCGAAAAGATAGGCCGTGCCCGTGGAAACGAGCGGATCTTCGGGTGCTCCGACGAGGAGCATGTTGCCGGAGAGCGCGAGCTCGCTGCCGACCAAGTAGTCGCTCTGGAACACTTGCTGCGGCAAGAGGTCACTCGACAGCTGCCACGGTGTGGCGCCGCTGCCCGTTCGATCATAGAGTTCGATGCCACCAAAGTCGCCGCCGATCGCGAGTGATGTCCCATCGATGGCGACGGTCAAGCCGAACTTTAGCCCGCTTACGGCCGTGGCC
>DASYCR010000271.1:0-3068 GCA_036500095.1 Polyangiaceae bacterium | reverse complement strand
GCAGAAGCGCTGGCTGCGACGCAGCTCTTGGCGCACCGTGAGGGCCTCTTGATCGCGCTCGAGACCGCGCACGCCTTCGCTCGCGTGAGCGACATTGCCGCCGCAGAGCGCGAACGGCTCGGGCGTCCGGTAAAAATAGCCGTGTGTCTGTCGGGGCGCGGCGACAAAGACCTCGCCACACTGCGCGAGCACCTCGGCTTCGGAGGCGGCTCGTGACCCGCGCACGCATCGAGCAACGCTTCGCCGCGCGCCGCGCGGAGAAGCGCGCGGTACTGATCGCGTATCTCGTGGTCGGAGAGCCGAGCGTGGACGACAGCGTGGCCTGCGCGCTGGCGGCCGTGCGCGGTGGAGCCGACCTGCTCGAGCTCGGCGTGCCTTTCAGCGATCCGACCGCCGATGGCCCGGTGATCGCCGCGGCCCAGTATCGCGCCATTCACAACGGCGGCTCGCTGCGCGCCGCGTTCGCGGCCTGCGCGGCGATTCGGCGCGAATGCGACGTGCCGATCGTGCTGATGACCTACTACAACCCGATCTTCGCCTACGGCGACGAACGCGCGGTCGCCGAGGCGCGCCGCGTCGACGCGGACGGCTTTTTGGTGGTCGATTTGCCGCCCGAGGAAGGCGCTCTGCTGCGCCAGCGCGCCGCGGAGAGCGAGCTCTCGATCATCCAAATGATCGCGCCGACCACCGGGCGCGAGCGAGAGCCGCGCGTGCTCGCGGGGACGACCGGCTTTCTCTACTATGTGTCGGTTACGGGCATCACCGGCACCGGCGCCGCGCCGCTCGGCGACGCCGGCCGCGAGGCGGCCGCCCTGCGCGAGCGCGCGAAATTGCCGACAGTAGTCGGCTTTGGGATTCGCACGGCCGCGGACGTGCGTACCGTGATGGCCGAAGGCGCCGACGGTGTGGCTATCGGCACTGAGATCGTCAAGCGCATCGCCGCCGCCGGCGATCGCGCGGGCCGTGAACATGCCGTCGAGGCGCTGCTGGCCGAGCTACGTGCCGCGGTCTGACGGCTAGTCCAACTGGGCTATGTGCTGCTGCACGCTGATACCCAGCGCGGACGTCGTGATCAGCGTGAAGTGCGCGTGCCCGCCGCCCGGAGCCTCGCCGACCGAGCCGACGTTGACGATGCGCACGTCCGCCACGGCGCGGTCGAACGGCACGTGGCTACCGCCGCAGACGACGATGTCGCCCGGTTCGTCGCCAAGCAGCGCGATCAGTTCGTCGTCGCTCATTTCGATCGAGAATGGCTCACCCGGATCGAGCGGAGAGCCGTGCACGACCAGCAGCGTGTGTCCCGACTCGATCGGTAAGCTCGCGGTCTGCGGCAGTTGCCCGATGCGGGTCACGATGATTTCACCGAGCTCGTGTTTGACCTGGCGCAGACGCTCGATGCGCGCGCGCTCCACCTCGCTGGTCGCCGACAGCTTGTTCGGATCTACCTGGGAGAGTGCGCGATCTCCGATGCCCTGCACGCACAGGGCGCGGCGCGAGAGCAGCTCTTTCCACACGCCGAGCGGCTCCGGACCCGGGAAGCACAGGTCTCCGCACGCGATCAACTGATCCCAGCCATAGCCATCCGCTTCCTTGATCACCGCTTGCAATGCGGCGAGCTGGCCGTGAATGTCGGAGACGCAGAGGAAGCGCATGCCGGGCCCGATGCGTACGGTCAAGCGGGCCGGAGGACAAGGGGCTATGCTCAAAGCCCCGGGTTATTTGCCCCCTTTGGATCGTGACCCTCGAACGAGATCTCTTGAATTTGGCCGCGTCCATCGACGCCCAGCGCTCGCAGCTGCTCGCGTCCGAGCGGCCGCCAGGTCTGTCGGGCGCGCTCGGCGTGCTGCTCGGAACGGCCTTTTTTTCGCTGACGCCGAGCGCTCCGCATCAGCACGACGCCCTCGGCGCGATCGCTCGCGACGGGTTTCGTGCGCGCCGACGGAGACGCTCACTGATGGCGCGGCTGTCGGCCTGCATGGCCGGGGACGCCCCGCTCGAAGACAGACTCTCGGCCCTTCGGCGCGCGATCTGGGCCGAGAAAGCGCGCATCGCGCTGCGCGAGCTGTTACCGGTGGAGCTCGGTGGAGCGGGCATCGAGGTCACGGCTTCCGAGCTGAGCGATCTGGCCGCCGCTGCCTGTCAGGTCGCTCTAACAGAAGCCGAGCAAGCGGCGGCAGCTCGCTTCGGCCCGCCCCGCCGCGCGGACGGCCAGCCCTCGACGATCGTCGCGCTCGGCATGGGCAAGCTCGGCGGGCGCGAGCTGAACGCGGGCTCCGACGTGGATCTGATCTTTTTTTATGACACGGACGACGGCGCTAGCCGGGTGTCACTCCACGAGCACTTCACGTACGTCGCTCAACGCTGCGCGACCACGATCGGCACGCCCAGCGCCGACGGCTTGATCTGGCGCGTCGATCTGCGTTTGCGCCCGGAGGGCTCGCAGGGCCCGCTCGTCAATTCGCTGGCGGCCGCAGAGCGCTACTACGAGACCTGGGGCCGGCTGTGGGAGCGCGCCGCGTTCTCTCGCGCGCGGCCGATCGCCGGGGACCTCGCGCTCGGTGGCACGCTCGAGCGCGAGGTCATCGCGCCGTTCGTCTACCGCAGCGTGGTCGAGCCCGGCATCGTCCTCGGCCTAGCCGAGTTCGTCCTACGCGCGCGCGTCGAACTCAGTACGGCGCCCGAGCGCGATCTCAAGCTCGGCCCCGGCGGCATTCGCGAAGCCGAATTTTTCGTGCAAGCCTTGCAGCTCGTGTGGGGCGGGCGCACGCCGGCGTTGCGCGTGCGCGGCACGCTGCCCGCCCTGAGCCGCCTGCGGGCGCAGGGTCTGGTCAGCGATCGCGAAGCGCGAGACATCGCGGCAAGCTACACATTCTTGCGGCGAGTCGAGCATCACGTGCAGTGGTCGAGCGGACAGCAAACACACCTCGTGCCCAGCTCGCACGACGAACTCGAGCGCCTGGGCAAAGGCCTGGGGTTCAGCGACGGGCAGCGTTTGCAGGACGAGCTCGACATCGTCCGCGCGATCGTACACCGCACGTTTCTCGGCTTGACCGGTGCAGAGCCGCCTC
>DASYCR010000270.1:0-6683 GCA_036500095.1 Polyangiaceae bacterium | reverse complement strand
AGCTACCGGCCGAGCATTGCTTGCCGCCCGTGCACGCCGTGCCGCACGCGCCGCAATTTTGGCTGTCGCTGCTCAAGTCCGTGCAGCCGCTACTGCACTGGCTGAGCGGCGCCGCGCACGCTCCGCCTCCGCCCGTGCCCGCGCTGCCGCTCGCTCCGGACACGGCGCCTGTGTCGCCTGTACCGCCGCTGCTCATGCCGCCGGGGCTCATGCCGCCATTGTTTGCGCCCGCGTTGTTCGCCCCCGCATTGCTCCCACCGCCGTTGCTCGCGCCTCCGCTCGTGGCGCCACCCGACTGTGTCGGCGCGCCGCCGGAGCTCGTGGCGCCCCCGGATTGTGCCGGCGCGCCGGCGTTGTTCGCGCCGCCAGACTGCGCCGGTGCGCCGGCGTTGCTCGTGCCACCCGAGTCGTAGATGGAGTCTGGTTCAGAGCTCGGCAGACTGCCGTTCACACCGCAAGCGGAAACGAGCAGCGCGAGTGCAACGGAAGCGTGACGGACGAAGCGTTCGGGAGACGAGTTCATTGAGGCCTCAGGGTTCGGGCAATCCACCGTGATGCAAATGCGTGCGCTCAATCGGTCGATCACGCGCCGTCGCCGATTTCGGCAACAACATTTCGAAATGCATCGCACCATGTGCGCTCTTTTTCTGTTCGAGCGTGAAGTGCGCAGCACGGTTGAAAGATGCCCTGATAACCCTGCGGGATGATCGAGCGCCTGGAGGAAGCGAGCCGAGCGGTCAGGCCGAGAGCAGCTGCACGACGCGCAAGAGCTCAGACACCGACCAGGCTTGGAACGGGCAGCCACGCGGCGTGTGCGGCGCGTCGCCGTCGGCGATCTCGGAAATGTGCCCCAAGCCGGCACGCTCTAGGTGCTCGAGCAGGGGCGTCGCGAAGCGCTCACGGGCTTCACGCTTGGCGTCGCTCGTGCTGCCGCGCGCTTTGAGCCATGCCTCGACGAACGGTCCCATCAACCAGGGCCAGACCGTACCTTGGTGATACGCGGTATCGCGCTCCCAGACACCGCCTTGGTAGCGCCCACGGTACGCCGGATCGTCGGGGCTCAGGCTGCGCAGGCCGAGCGGCGTCCACAGCTTCTGCTCCACGACGTCGACCACTCGGCGCGCTCGTTCGGCGGACAGCAAGCTCACCGGCAGACCGCCGGCCGCGAAGATCTGGTTGGGGCGTAGCGTGGCATCGACGCGTCCCGGCTCGTGATCGACGTCGACCACGTCGTAGAGCATTCCGTCGGCCTCGTTCCAAAAGCGCCGTTCGAAGCTGAGCCTCGCCTGATCGACCCACGGCCAATACTGCGCGTCGAGATGCGCGGCGCTCGAGAGTGCGTTGAGCCAGAGCGCTTGGATTTCGACGGGCTTGCCGCTGCGTGGCGTTACCACGTGGTCGCCGATTTTTGCGTCCATCCAGGTCAGCTGCACGCCTGGGGCTCCCGCGGCGAGCAGGCCGTCGTCCGCGCGACGGATGCCGAAGCGCGTGCCGCGTGCGTAGCCCCGTACGATGTCGAGGATCGCGCCCTCTAACGCTTGACGATCGGAGTTGGCGAGGACTTGCTTGCTCTGCGAGTGATTCAAGAGCTCGTGCGCGGCGAGCACGTACCAGAGCGAAGCGTCGACCGAGTTGTACTCGGGCGCCCCGTTGCCGTCGGGAAAGAGGTTCGGCAGCATGCCGTCAGAGACCACCCGCGACCACTCGACCAGGATCTCGCGCGCGTCCGTGAGCCGACCTGTCGCGAGGCACAGACCGCGCAGCGCGATGAACGTGTCGCGTCCCCAATCACCGAACCACGGATAGCCGGCGATCAACGTCATGCCCGTACCGCGCCGAACGAGGTAGCTCTCGGCCGAGCGTTGCAGCGGCGTCTCGATGCTCGCGCGGCGCGTGCGCTCGCGCTTGCGGCACTCGGCCACGTGCGCCGCGAGATCCTCGGAGTCGCTGGTCAGCTCGTGGCTCACGCTCTCCAGCAACCAGAGCGCCTCGCCCTGCGAGAGATCGAAGCTGAGCACGCCCGGGCTCGCCAGATCCTCCTCGCAATCGAGACCGCGCTCGGCTTCTCGCTCGTAGCGAAATCGGCGGTACCAATCCGGCGCGTGCGCGTAGGCGGCGTTCGAGCGCATCGTGATGCGCGGGACGCCTGGATACACGGAGAAGTGCAGGCGGTCGCCGTCGCGCTCGGGCTCACCGTGAAACGCCGGATTTTCATGGTGCAGCTGATGAAAGTCGCGCCCGGACAAAAAGGGACGCACGCACAAGGTGACGTCGGGGTGCGCGGTCTCCAGCCGAAAGCTCACGATCACGCTCGGGCTGCCGCGCGCGGCAAAGATCTCCTGGACGACGCTCAACTCCCCGCGTGCCGTGTAGCGCCAGGTCGGCCAGGGCTCGAGCTCGAAACTCGCGACCATGGCACCCGCCTCGGTGGTGACGCCGGGCGCAAAGTGGTGCCGCGTGAGTTGAACGCGACCGCTCGCCGTCTCGAGCCACGCCGAAAAACCGTTCACGAGCACGAAGCGGCTACACGGCGGGTGCTCCGCGACCAGCAGCAGCGCGTGGTAGCGGCGCGTCGCGATGCCGGCGCTCGTCCCGCTCGCGAAGCCGCCCAGGCCGTCGGCTTCGAGCCACTCGCTGTCGGTGTCGATGAGAAGCATGCTTTCCCTTCTGGTGTACGGAGCTGGACACTAGCAGCTCGAGCGGCCTGATTTGCCTCGCTCGGCATTCAGCCCTATGCGGGAACCATGATTTGCCGCCGCGCGTTGGTCCTGTCGCTTGCGGTGCTCGCGTGTCTGACGGGCTGCGCTTTCGGCGGAAATCTGCGGGTCGAGCCGGTGGCGGTGACCGCGCAGAAGCCGAGCAACGTCGCGCTGTTCGTCGCGGTCAGCGAGCACGGGCACAGCGTGCTCGCGCTGCAACCGGAGAGCTTCAGCGTGCTCGAGAACGGCGTGCTGCTCGACAGCCGGCAGGTCGGGCTCACGCTGCTGCCGACGCCGAGCGCGGTTGCGCGCCGCGCGCTGCTGCTGGTCGACATGAGCCGTTCGCTCGACGACGCACAGCGCGCCGCGCTCGAGTCGAGCCTGCGCGCCCTGATCGTCAAACTGCGCGCCCGTCAGATCGTGAGCCTGTACGCGTTCGACGGCTCGGAGCACGTGCACTACATTTGTGACTACGCGAAGGACGCGCGCGCCGAGCCGGACGAGAAGGACACGAGCATGCAGAAGCTGCTGTCGTTCAGTCGGAGCGACGCGTCGTCCAGCCTGTATAGCGCCGTGTTGGAAGCCACGCACAAGCTCGACGCCAGCTTGAGCGCGGACAAATTGCCGATCGGTCTCGGTACCATGATCGTGATCGCGCAAAATCCGGATCTGGCTGGGCGCGCGAGCGAAGAGGCCGTGCGGAGCGCGATCGACGCGGCTCACCACCAATATTTTCTGGTGATGGTCGGGCCATGGTCGACCGACAAAGACATCGCGTGGCTCGGCAAGAACGGCGCGGTGCGCGCCGGCTCGCTCAACACCATGCTCGAGCCCTTGCAAGGCGTCGCCGATCAAATCGACGAGGCCTCGTTTCGGTACTATCTGGTGTCGTATTGTTCGCCGGCCCGCGCGGGGACGCGCCGGCTTGAGCTGCGGGTGACGACGAGCGACGAGCAGGGCAAGAAGTCCGAGGGATCCTACCGCACGGATTTCGAGGCGACCGGCTTCGGTCCCGGCTGCAACGCTCAGAGCATGCCGCGCTTTCCGGCCACGAAATCGCCGTGAGGACGCGCTCTTTCGAGCGACCAGTACTTGCCGACCAAGTGCATTCCCGATCATACTCGGGGCAAGCGGCATACCCGAAGGGTTATCCGCTCGGGCGGTGCGGGTCGATGGTGATCGAGAATTTCTGGCGTTTCGGCTGCGCGTGCCTTTTGGGGCTGCTGGCGTGCTGGCCGACGCAAGCGCGCGCCGAGGCGCCGGCGCAACCCTTTCGCCTCGAGTATTGGGCGCACGGCAATTGCCCGGACGCAGAGGAGTTTGCGCTGCAGCTGCGCGCTCGTGCGCCCGCGCTGCGGCCCGCGGTCGGGGCAGAGCCCGCGGTCGGCTTCTACGCCGAGCTGGCGGAAGGGCACGGCAGCGCCTATGGACGCCTGACCGCGCGCACCCTCGACGGTCGTGAAATCACGCGCGACGTCGGTGGCCCCACGTGCGACGACGTCGTCACCGCGCTCGCGTTGATCGCCGCGCTGTCGCTCGAGCCGAATGAAGCGCAGGTCCCCGTCTCGAAACGACCGCACCCACCGCCGCCGGAGCACCCGGTCGCTGACGAGTTCACGCTGCCGAAGCCAGGCGCCAGCGGTGTCACCTATGGTGTCGGGCTCGGCGTCGCGTTCGAGAGCTTGGTGGCGCCCAGCCCGAGCACGGGTGTGTTCTTCGACTTCGAAGCGGAAGGGCCTCCCGAATCGCTGCAGCCGCTGTTCATCCTCTCGGCCAACCGCGCGACGTCCCTGCCCGCGCTCACCAAGGCCGGTAACCTGTCGGTCACCTGGCTTGCAGTCCGCAGCGCGGGCTGTCCAGTGCGCTGGCCCCAAGGCGTGCCGCTCTTTTTGCGCCCCTGCGGGTTTTTCGAGATTGGTTCGCTCGACGGGCGCGTCGACTCCCCCGGCGCCGAGGGCGGAGGCACTAAACTCTGGCTCGCGGCAGGCGTGTATGCTCGCATCGAGGCGTTGGTCGGCGAGGTGCTTGCGTTTGGGCTCGACGGAGGCGCTTCCGTTCCGTTGATACGGGATTCCTTCTCGAACGCGGCGGGACAACTGGCGTATCGGCTGCCAATCTATGGCGTAACGGGCCGCCTGGGCCTTTCCTATCGGTTCAAGTGATCGGTTTGCGCAAAAGCCAACATCGGTTCAAGGAGCAGGCGATGCGCTCAGGATCGGCATATTCGGAGGTCGTGCTGGCGCGCGATCCTTCGTTGGAGGGGCCGGTCGGGGAGGCTGGGCGACGCCGCTTTTCCGAGCCGGTGTCCGGTCCACAGGTCGTGCGCGAGCCGCTTTTGGCCGGCGACAATCAGCGCGTCGCGTGCCTGCTCAAGGCGCACTTCCGTGAGGTCTGGCGCGTGGTGCGGCGCTTCGGTGTCCCCGAGGCCGGCGCAGACGACGCGGCGCAAGAGGTGTTCATCGTCGCGTCGCGGCGCCTCGCGGATATCGAGCCCGGGCGTGAGCGCCAGTTCTTACTCGCGGCCGCCGTGCGCGTTGCGGCCAACGCGCGTCGCTCGCTCGCTTCGCGTCGCGAGACCGCGGATCTCGAGACCGTGCACGCGCGCGTGGATCCGGCGCCTAACGCCGAGGCGCTGCTCGAACAAAAGCGCTTTCGCGAGCTCTTGGATCACTTGCTCGACGCGCTGTCGGATGATTTGCGCGTCGCCTTCGTGCTGTACGAGCTCGAGGGTACGTCGGTGCCGGAAATCGCGGAGCTGCTCGCCATTCCGGTCGGCACCGCCGCGTCGCGTCTACGTCGCGCACGTGCCGGGTTCGCGGCTCAGGTCGCACAGCTCAAAGCCGCGCGCGCGGCGCAAGAGGAGGCATGATGGATCGCGACCGCCTGTCGAGCGACCCGGACGACCTCACCAATACGCTGCTCGCCTCAGCGCAAGCGGATGAACCGTCCGCGGCTGCGTATGCCAAAGTTGCGACTGCGCTTGGCGTGAGCTTGGCACCGGCTGCGCTGGTGTCACTTGCGCCGGCCGCTGCGGCGCGCGCCGCTTCCCGCTTGTCGCTACCCGCTGCGCTCAAGGGCGTTGGGCTGCTCTTGACCGTGGGCGGTTTGATTGGGGGCGCGTTGCTCTATCGCTCGCACGTCGTGGCCAAGGCCGCGGGTCAACTCGCGAGCAACCTCTCGGCGCCCCGCGCAGCCGTGCGCGGCGCGCAGGTGGACGACGACGCCACGAACGCAGCGGCAGCGAGCCCCGCGCCACTCTCTGCAGGGCGCGCGCTGGAATCCGGCGCCACCGCCGCGAACACCACGCTCGCGCCGAACGTCGTCGAGCCGGCGCCCGAGGCCGCCGTGATCGCGCCGCTCGCCACCACGCCCGATCCCGTCAGCATGCGCCTGCGCCCTGCGAGCGCGGCCAAAGTCAGCGCGGCCCAAACCATTGCCGATCCCCCGAAGCCCGCTGTCGTCTCGACGCTGTCCGAGCAGGTGATGGCGCTCGATCGCGTGCGCGTGGCGCTCGGCGCACAGCGTCCGATCGGCGCCTTGAACGAGATAGCGAGCTATCGCGCGCACTACCCGAAGGGCGTGTTCCTGATCGAGGCTAGCGTGCTGGAGATTGAAGCGTTGGCGCAGAGCGGCCAGCGGAACCTCGCGGCGTCTCGCGCTCAAGCGTTCCTCGCGGCGCATCCGGACAGCCCGCACGCGGCTCGTTTGCGCGCCCTGCTGCCGTCGCAAGATTGACTCGAGTTTCTGCGCTAGGCTGCGCGAATGGCTCGCGGGCTTTGGCTTTCTCTGTGGTCTTGTGGCGTATGCTTATGGGTAGCGGCTTGCAGCACCGCGGACCCGGATTCGACGACCTGCAACCTCGCGTACACCTGCGGAGCCACCCAAACCTGCGCGACGGCAGACGGTGTCGACTATGCCTGCGTGAGTCCCGGCAGTGGCCAGGATGCCGCTAGTTGCGATCCAGCGCTGGCTCCTAACGCGGCT
>DASYCR010000269.1:0-2211 GCA_036500095.1 Polyangiaceae bacterium | reverse complement strand
TTCTTCCATGACCCTCGCACTAAGCAAGAGCTGGACCGAGCCCTCGCGCCGCCCTTTGCCCTGGAACCGCCGAGAGTTCGCTCACATTCTGCTGTCGGCGAGCGAGCCAAAAGTAAACGTTGCAAAATTTCTCGTCACCTGCGAGCGCGCCATTTGTTGTCCCGCTCCGCTCCGTCCTCCCCGGTCCCGCTCTGCCCCAAGCACCCCCTCCAATCCCTGCCTCTGCCCTCATTGCTCGTGCACCCGCCAAGCGTCTGCGCGCGCGCCGCACATCACTGGTGCACGCGAGCGTCGCGGGGCAGCCAACTCACCCTCTACCTCCAAACTCCATCCGCTAGCCCCGGCCACTGCCTCGCCCTCCTCCTTTCAACGGGGCAAACGCACCTCACAGCCCTAACTACCGCGACGGGATCTCCGTCTCATGCTCGAGCCCGTTCGCGGCCGGGACGCCTTCGCGAATCTCGTCGGTGCGATCCACGCGCTGTGGGGCGCGATACGGCGCGGGCATGTCTCGGTCTGGCGGAAATTTGAAGATGGCGCCCAATAGTACGTTGTTTTGCACGAAGCTGAGCGGCAGAGGCGGAGCGAGCGCATCCGACATTTGTTCGATGTGCTGATACCTGAGCGCGACCTGTAGGGATCGGGTCGCTTGCCAACCGAGCGCCACATCGCCCAGGACGACGTTGACGTGCGCCGCGAGCTCGGCGTTCTCGTCGATCAGGCGACCGCGTTGATAGCCGGCCGTCACCGCCAGTAGCACTACCGGGTTCGAGGTCAGCGGGAGCGCGCCGCGCAAACGGACCTCGTCCGCCAACGTCGACTGTCCGAGCAGCGCGTTGGTGCTGATGCTGTGAGCGTACGAGAGTTGTGCTTCGCCCGTCTGGGTGGCGTATGCGAGCAGGGCGGCGCCGGTCGGCGACCAGAAGCCGCGTCCCGTGTTGAAACGCTGGACGCGGGCCGCTCCCGCCTCCGCGCTACTCGTCAAATATTGCCCCCAGTCGTGCCGCCAGAGGGCGACGCCGCCGGCAACGAGCTGCGGCTCGACGCCCGCGGGCGTACCGTCGGGGCGGACGGCATTTTTCACCACCGTGTAGTCGGCGCGCGCCTCGAGCCCGGCGGCATCGCTCGCGAAGTTCCGCTCGGCGCCGCTGCGCGCCGCAACTTCGCTGGTCTGCGGCGCGACGGTGTGCAAAATCGGCGTTTCGAACAGCACGTTGCCGCCCTGCCAGGCACGCCAACCGGGTCCGAGATCGAAGTTGAAGGATTCGCTGGCTCCGCCTTGTACGAACGCGCCCGCGCCCGCGGGCAACGCCGTGACCACGCTCGAACCCGGCGTGGCGAAAGCGACCGCCGCGTAGCGATCGGACTCGCTCAGACTCGCGCCGAGCAGCAGCGTCGTGCGCTTCGAGAGCTCGAAAAAGCCCTGATAGTCGAGCTGATTCGAGGAGCCGCTCGAGCTCGGCTCCGCGAAGAAGAGATCGTACTGGTAACGATAGCCGATGCGTTGCAAATTCCTCTGCGTCTCGTAAGCGAGCAGCACGCCGGGGCTCAAACTGACGAAGAAGCCGCGCGATCGCGGCGCGCCGCCCAGCAAGGGCGAGTCCGGCGTCGTTCGAAAGTTGTCGGTGTAGCCCAGTGACGTCTCGCCGATGCCCTGCAGCTTGGGCTCGGCGGCTCGCGCTATCTGCGAGAACGCGAGCAGCAGCAGCGCGCCGCTTCGCCCAGCTTTGGCTCGGAGTGCGCGGCGCGGCACCATCGGGGCTCAGCTCTCGACCTTGACCACACGTCGCTTGCCGCTCGGATCGGAGTTGAGCTCGGGCACGAGCTGTGCGCGCAGCACGACGCCGGGTATGAATCTTCGGCAATGCCGACGCACGAGCTCGAGCAACGAGTCGTCGGCCGAGCTGGTGGGAACCATGTTGACGTCGATCGCGCGATCCCTACGCTGCACGACCTGGAATTCACGCACCCGGTCGGCGAGCCCCGCGAACAACACGCCGAAGAACAGCCCGCTCACCGGGCGTCCAGCGCCGTCGCGCAGCGTATCGGTGGTGCGTCCCTCGACGCGCTCGAGCCTCGACAGCGAACGACCACACGCGCAGCGTTCGGGGGCGCGCGCGACGGCCGAGTCCCCGTTCAGGTAGCGAATGAAGGGCGCGCCGAAGTTGTGCAGATCGGTCACCACGACTTCGCCGAGCTCGCCGGCGCGCG
>DASYCR010000268.1:0-4210 GCA_036500095.1 Polyangiaceae bacterium | reverse complement strand
ACAGCCGCACGAAAAGTGGAACGATGTCGGCGCGACGCTGCCGTAACGGCGGCACGGCGATGATCGCTGCCTCCAAGCGAGCGCGCAGCTCGGGATCGAAAAAACGCGGCCCCCTTTCACTCAACGGTTCTCGATTCGTGCCGATCAGCCGAAAGTCGGAGTCACCATGCCTAGCAACGTGTGCACTCGCCCCGCGCGAGACCGCGAGCCGCTTCTGTAGGTCGGGCGGTAGGGCCGTCACCTCTTCGAGCACGAGCGTTCCGGCGCGCGGGACCTGCGGCCGCCCCATGCTCGCGGGCGCGACGTCGTCGCTCGCGGCCGGGCCGAACAGTTCGTAGGCGAGCGCATCCTCTGGCAGGGCGCGGGCGTCGACCACGACGCACGACCCCGAGCGACCGCTCAGGCGATGGATGGCCCGGGCCAGCGTTTTTTTGCCTGTCCCGGTCTCGCCGATCAAGATCAGGTCGAGCGGCTGTGGCGCCAGCTCGTTTGCCCGCCGTAGCACGCGTCGCAGTGCTGGACCGCCGAAAACACCGTATCCGAGATCGCGAAACCCGGGAAGCTCGGGAGGACTGATCGCCTCTACGACGGCGATGAAATCGCCCACCCGCAGTACGTCACCCACTCGCAGCAGCGCTTTCTTGACGCGCGTCGCATTGACGAACACGCCGTTCTTGCTGTCGAGGTCACGAACGAGGTACCCGTCGGCGTTACGCCTCACGTCGGCGTGCTTGCGCGAAACGCGCGCCGACGCGAGCTGAGTCGTACAGTCGGGGTCGCGCCCAATCACGACCGTGCGATCCGAGAGCGCCGTGGGTTGCTCGCAGCCGGGGCAGACCCAACGCAATATCGTCAGCGGGGGCTCTTCCTGCAGGTCAGACGCCGTCGCGGTACTGAGCTCTGCATCATCCGAAGCGTCGGACATCGAACGATGCGCTTAGCACGGCGAGCTGGTCGGCACCCAGCGCTGGCTAGCGCCATCGAAAAACTCTGGCCTCGCGGCAAGCTCTCGCGCGGCAGTGCCCCTTCGAATCAGTGGGCGCAAAGTGCCCCGCCCGTTGCTCCGTCCAGGCGACAGTTCAAGCCGCAACCGCATGGCTCTAGCGCGAGCATGCCGCCTGCGCAGCGCGCGGGCACGCCTTGGAAGCACGCGCCGTTCGAGTCGACGCCGTGGCAAGGGTCTACATTGGTAGCGACGCACCGAAATCCCGATTGCGCCGCCTCCCAGCCGCAAGCCGTGCCGCCTCCGCACGTCGCCGCGTGCAGAGTACCCCCCGCGCACCACATGGGCATCCCGTCGAGGCAACGCCCCGCGCCGTCAATGTTCCCGCACTCGTCCGCAGCCGGCTCGGGAGGTCCGAGGGTTTGCGTGAGCCACCCCTGCAGCGCGTCGAGTCGGACGTATTCGTCTTCGTTCCGACAGCTCGAGGACCCGAGAGACAGCGTTCCGAGCAGCACGACGTGTCCGCTCGCGTCACGCGCAAGCAGCGGTCCGCCCGAGTCACCGTCACACGCTCCGCTCGCGCCCGAGCCGTCGACCGTGATGCTCGTAGCAGTCAGGGCCGAGCTGGGCTCGACTAGAAAGCGAAGCTCGCGCACGGTCCCGGATTCCGTGAGCCCATAGCCCGCCATTTCCAGGAGCTGCCCGGCTACGAGCGGCGGATCGTTCGGCTTAGCAACGGTGATCGGCTCGATGTCGGGCAACGACGGAACGCTCGAGACGTCGACTTTCAACAGAGCGACATCCTGGTCCGAGTTGCTGAGCGCAGTCACGACCGGCAAGGCGAACGTCGTAGCGTCGGGCCCGGCGACGAGCACCTGCGCCGACTCGATTTGTAGGCAATGCGCCGCCGTCGCGATCCAGTCGCTCTTCACGAATACACCGCTACACAATGCCCCGTCCGGTTGATTTCGATCTTGAACGCGTACCACCGCGCGTTGCTGCGCCGGGGCGAGGCCCAGATAGCTCTCCGTGTCGCTCCCATTCACGATCGATTCCGTGCTGGTGTTGGTGCACTCGGCCTGCGCGGGATCCCTCCCCGCGCAAGCCACGAGCACGAACCATACCGCATACAGTATTGCGCGCGGACCGTCGCGCGTACGCCGCGTGTCGATCTCTTCTTCCAAACTCTCAACGGCAGCTGCTAGGCTCGTCGACATGACGATGCGGTCCTGGGCGGCACATGGCGGCGCTATCTCGATGGCTTGGGTGCTCTTCGTCGCGTGCGCGCGTGAGCCCAGCCGAGAGACGTCGGGCGATCAGACGCAGGCCGTGGCGGCCTCGGCGTCCGTGGCGGCCTCGGCGTCCGTCGTGAGCCCGAGTAGAGCGAAGTTCCTCCAAGCGCTTGCGCGCGACTGCGAAGGCATCTGTGCGCACTCGTTCGAGCTCAAATGCTCGCACGCGGTCGACTGCAAGTTGAACTGCCTCGGGATGGGCTCGATCGCCGCCTGTCAGCCGGAGTTTTCCGCGTTTTACCGCTGTTTGCTGGCCCAACCGGCCGATCATTTCAGCTGCGACAAGGACGACGGCATCGCCGCGATCAACGAGGGGTTCTGCGATCAAGAGCAACAAGCCGCGCTCCACTGCATGGAGCAGAACGTGCATCCGTGAGTGCATCCCAATCATGTGCTGCACTCTAGAGTGCAGCTTTGGCGCGATCGCGAATCCTGGGCTCGGCATCTGCCTGCGCTACCTTCGCCAGTGTCGGACGCAGATCGGAACGCTGCGGTAGCCACTGGATGAGTAATTCGAGCGCGCCGTAGCGCACGTGTGGATCGCTCGCTCCGCTGACGGTACTCACCAACGCCGACGCGACCACGTCGCTCGGCTCGCGAATGTGGGCCGATTCGATCGCGGAGATCCGAACCGAGCTCGCGGAGTCCGCCTGCATGCGCGTGGCGAGCAGGCGGTCGACGTTGGGATCGTGCATGGACTGCAACGCGCGCACCGCGGCGACTCGCACCTGCTCGCGTGGGTCGCTGAGCAACGGGGTGACTGGCTCTAGCGCCCGCGCGTAGCCGGAATTGGCGATCCCGCGCAGGACGGTGGCGAGCGACGCGGCATCCTTGGCGCGCTTGAGCTGCGCGAGCAACACGTCGCCCAGCTCGGCTGCACGGCGCGTATCGCCTGCGTCGCGCAAGTGTCGCGACTGGGTTCCGAGCCCGTACAGCGCGCCACGATTGAAGGGCTCGTCCACGAGAATTGCTTTGAGCGCCGCGCTCGCTCCACGCGTTGGCTTGGGCGTTCGCGCTAGCCCGGCCACGGCCCTGCTCCTCAGCTTGGGATCGATGCCCTGCGCGCGCGTCAGCGTGATTAGCGCGTCCTGAGCGTCGGAGTTGGCCGCAGAGCTCAGAGCGTCGAGCAGCGCGGGAGCCGCCGGCGAGCCGGCTTGGACCTTGGCGATAGCTTGCGCGATGGTCGCGGGCTGCTTGCGAAAGAGAGCGCCGAGCGCGAGGAACAAACGCGAGCTCTGCTTGAGCTTGGCGTCCTGCTCGGCTTGATCTTCGGGCTGAGCCGCGTCGTTGCTGCCGGCGGCTACCTGCTCCTGAGCGGTCTTCTCCAGGCTTGCGAGGATCGTATCGAAGTCGAGCCCGCCGATGCGGGCGTCGTCGAGTGAGTCACTGGCGATCGGCGCGCCGATTGGCTCACTCGCTCCGATCCGCTTGTAAGTCGTGAGCAGCGCGAGCAAGTTGGGCTGCGGCTTCCGTGAGACCTCGTCGAGGGTCGACTTCAAATCGACGCGCACCGACGAGAGGATGGCGGCCTGCGCTTTCACGCTGACGCGATCGAGGAGCAGAATCGTCTCCGGCCGCCCGCTCGCCGCGAGCTTGACTTCGCCTTGCGACGCGACGACTTGTGGCAAAAGCTGCACGTTCGCTTGCTTCGGCATCGCTTCGACGCCCAAGATACCGAGGTAGCGCTGCTTGCTTTTCCGCCACATGCCGGTAGTGGGCAAAAACTCGTACTGTGCGAGGTACTGTCCTGTCGTGTCGTACTCTTGGGCCGTGTACCGCTGCGAGCCGTTCAGGGCGCGCGCGAATTGCAAGGCGGCAGCGACCTGGCGGTACGTGCTGCTCGCCAGCTCACTCTGCTTTACCGGAACCGCGAATTCGCTCAGCCGGCCGCCGGCCAGCGTGAAGAACGCACCTCCGGCGCGGATCTCAGCCGCCGAGCGGTCGAGATCTGCTTGGGTGGCCGGTATGCGACTCG
>DASYCR010000267.1:0-10366 GCA_036500095.1 Polyangiaceae bacterium | reverse complement strand
TCGATGCTCCATGGGCTCCTCACTGCTCGCCGATTGGCGGCAGAGTCAAGTTGCGTTCCGCGTGCCCCGCGCTCCCCATGAATGGACGTCCCTTCCCGTTCGTTGATTGCTTTGCGGTCCTACCCTGGCTACCCGAAACCGGAGGGGAGTTTCTACAGTTCACGGCAATCGGTCAAGTGGGAAAAGTGTTTGCGCAAATTCGAGCGATGCGAGTCGGCTTCGTTCACGCGGAGCGCGCTTCATTTGTTTCCGCGGCGCGACTCGCGTTGAAGGCGGGGCAAAGCGCGACGGCTTGTGTTGGAGGATCTCCAACGCCGTGCTGATGATCGGACGTGAAGTGTCCGAGCATTGCGTGTCCGGTCGATTGCGAAGTCGTGACGCTCGATGAGCCAACACCATCGGTTGTCGTCTGTGGCCCCACGAAAATACGCAGGAATGCCGGCTAATTGCGAGTTTGCGTCTCAGATTGAGACTCTCGCGCCCCAGCAAACTGCGGCTCAGAGCCCAACGCGCGCGGAAGATTTGGCAACCCCGCTCCCGGCCGGCCGATGAGCGATCACGCCACGCGCCTCGCCATCCGTCTCGATCTCTCACGATGCCCTCACTCGACCACGACGCGCTGATTCTTCTGTTTCACAATCAGCCGGCGCTTGCCGCCCAGCTCTTGCGGGATTCGCTCCATGTCACTCTGCCCGAGTACACCGAGATCCGGCTGGCCTCGTCCGATCTCACGGAGGTCGTGCCCGCGGAGTTTCGCGCGGATGCGGTCGTTCTGTGTGCGCGTTCGGAGCCGGTGCTCGGGGTGATCGTCGAGGCGCAGTTGTCGCGCGACGAGCGAAAGCGCTTTACCTGGCCGGCCTACGTGGCCGTCTTGCGCGCTCGCTATGAGTGTCCGGTCGAGCTACTCGTGGTCGCGCCGGATCGCGCGGTCGCCGCCTGGGCCGCTACACCGATCGTGCTCGATCTCGGTGCGACGGCGCTGCGTCCACGCGTGCTCGGCCCTGACGGCATTCCGGTTGTCACCGATCACGCGCTGGCCGCGCAGGCTCCGGAGCTCGCCGTGCTCTCGGTGTGCGCGCACGGCGAGGGCGACACCGAGACGGCCACGAGCATCGCGTTCGCGGCTTTCACGGCCATCCAAGGCGTCCCCGACGACTTGCGCGTGATATACTCCACCATCATCGAGAACGCCCTCAGCTCCGCTGCCAGGAAGGCCTTCGAAATGCACCCAGACATAAACAAATTGATCAACGAGAGCACCTGGATGCGTCCCTGGTATCAAAAGGGGCGACAGGAGGGCCGCGAAGAGGGCGAGCTGCGTGGCCGCGCCGAAGGCGAGCTCCGCGGCAAAGCCAAGGCCGTCCTCGACGTGCTCGAGGGGCGCGGCATCGCCGTCACGGACGGCGAACGAGAGCGGATCCTCACGGCGACGGATCCTGTGCTCCTCAGGACGTGGATTCAGAGAGCATTCACGGTGCAGTCAGCCGCAGAGCTGCTCAGCTGATCGAGCGACTACCCGAGCTAATCGTCGACCTCGTCGTCAATTTCCAACGGCTCGCGCGCCACGGCTGCCCAGGCGGCGAGCGCCGAGCTGTCCCCGCCGAGCGCCTGGACGCGCGCAGGAACCGGACCGCTCTGCGCGCCGAGTTCGGGAAACGCGCGCAGCAGTCGATGTAGATCGAGCTTGTCGGAAAGGCCTTTTTCGTGACCGCCGCGGGACGCGATGGCGATGGCTTTCATAGCAGCCAGATCGGCGGGCTCGAGGACACGTACCCCGTTGAACTCCCGAAACGGCGGAGGCGCTGCGACCTGGCGGACGTGAACCAAACGCCGGTTTTTGGGCTTGCACAGCTGATAGACGCGAAAGGCTCCCGGCGTGATCTCGCGGACGCGCACGGCAATCCGAAAGCGATCGGCGAGCAACGCGCGTAGCGCCTCCGCGAGCGCCTCGGCGTTCGTGCTCAACAGATCGATATCGGCCGTCATTCGTTCGGGCTCGCAATACGCATTGACGGCGTGAGCGCCGAATACGACCGAGTCTTCGCGCGTCGCTAGGAAGGATGCCCGAGTACACCGAGATCCGGCTGGCCTCGTCCGATCTCACGGAGGTCGTGCCCGCGGAGTTTCGCGCGGACGCGGTCATTCTGTGTGCGCGTTCGGAGCCGGTGCTCGGGGTGATCGTCGAAGCGCAGTTGTCGCGCGACGAGCGGAAGCGCTTTACCTGGCCTGCCTATGTGGCCGTCTTACGCGCACGCTATGAGTGCCCGGTCGAGCTGCTCGTGGTCGCGCCGGATCGCGCGGTCGCCGCCTGGGCTGCTACACCGATCGTGCTTGATCTCGGCGTCACGGTGCTCCGCCCGCGGGTGCTTGGCCCTGACGGTATTCCGATCGTCACCGATCACGCCCTGGCCGCGCAGGCTCCGGAGCTCGCCGTGCTCTCGGTGTGCGCGCACGGCGAGGGTGACACCGAAACCGCTGCAAGCATCGCCCGCGCAGCCGTCACAGCCATCGAGGGAGTCCCCGACGACCTGCGCGTGATATACTCTTACATCATAGAAAACGCTCTCAGCGCGGCAGCCAGAAAGGCCTTCGAAATGCACCCGGACATGTCGAAATTCATCAAGGAGAGCAACTGGATGCGTCCCTACTACGAGAAGGGCGTTGCAGAGGGCCGCGCCGAAGGCGAGCTCCGCGGCCGCGCCGAAGGCGAGCTCCGCGGCAAAGCCAAGGCCGTCCTCGACGTGCTCAGTGGGCGCGGCATCGCGGTCACGGACAGCGAGCGAGAGCAGATCCTCGCAGCAACGGACGCAGAGCTCGTGAGCACCTGGATTCAGAAGGCGCTAACCGTCACCTCGGTCGCCGAGCTACTCGCGTAAACGCGCGCACGCGGCTGAACGCGAGCCGAGCGCCTAGCGCACCGCCAACGAAGCCCGCGCCGCCGCCGCTCCCGCGCGCTGCCGCGCAGCGAAGAGCACGCCGCCGTACGCGAGCGCGAACACGCCGAGGGTCGCGAGCACGACCGTGTTGCTCGTGCCGAGCAGCTTGAGCGAGGAGCCGAGCAGAACGACGATCAGCGCGGGGCGAATGAGGCTATCGGGGGCTCGGGAGGAGACTTGGGCGCCGATGAACACGCCGGGGATGCTGCCGACGAGGATCGAGGCGGTGAGCGCGAGTTTGAGGTCGCCGAAGAGCGCGTGACCGAGCGCCGCGGAAGCAACGAGCGGGATGGCTTGCACGAGATCGGTGCCGACGAGCTCGGACAGGCGCAGGCGCGGATAGAGCATGAGCAGGAGAATGATCATCAGCGAGCCGGAGCCGACGGAGGTGACGCCCACGACGAGGCCGCCCGCGATGCCGATCAGCACGGTGGGCAGTTTTTTGACGATCAGCGGCTGGAGGCTGTCGCCCGGTTTGCGACCGCGCGTGAGCAGCGGGCGAATGACGAGGCCCGCCGCGACGACGAGCAACGCGAGGCCGAGCGCGAGCTTGACGTGACCTTGTAGCGCCTCACCGCTGCCCGACGACTTGAGCAGCAGCACGCCCAGGAACGCGGACGGCACCGAGCCCGCGACGAGCCACTTGACGAGCTCGGTGTTGACCGAACCGCGCCGCCAATGCACGCCGCCACCGACGGGCTTCATGATCATCGCCGCGAGTAGATCGCTCGACACGGCGGCGAGCGGCGGCACCTTGAACAAGAGCACCAGGATCGGCGTCATCAGCGCGCCGCCGCCCATGCCCGTGAGGCCGACGACGAAGCCGACGAAGAGCCCCGCGCCGGCGATCCCGAGGTCGAGATGATTCGTGATGAAGTCGAGCATTGGCTTACACGCCGGAGCATAAGCCTACTAAGCGAATAGAGAAAGTGTGAAAATTGCAACGTCCAGCATAACTATTTGTAATAATTAAATAATTAAAACACCCAAATGGGTGGTGGATCGCGTCGCTAAGGCAAATTCTTCGTTCTTCTGTTGGGCTGCCCCGCGGCACTCACGTGCACCAGTGCGCCGCGGCCCGAGCGCAAACGCGCTGCGGTAGCGATTTTCTGTTTTTCTGTAATACTGTTTTCATGAAAGCAACGCTCACCCTCAGCAGCCGCGGCGTGCTCACCCTGCCGGCCAAGCTTCGTGAGGCCGTCGGGCTACGCACGGACGAACAAGTGATCGCCGAGAGCACTGCCGAGGGCCTCTTGCTGCGACCCGCGGTCACGCTCCCCGTCGAGATCTATTCCGCCGCTCGCGTTCGTGAGTTCGACGAGTCGGAGGCCGAGCTCGCCAAGGTTCTGCCCAAAGCGAAGACCAAAAAACGCAGCCGCTGACGGCCATGCGCATTTTCCTGGACGCGAACGTTCTTTTTTCCGCCGCCAAATCTGACGGAGCCGTCCGCCAGCTGCTCGGCCTCCTCCGAGCGCGTCGACACGAACTCTGGGTCGACGGCTACGTGGTGGAAGAAGCGCGCCGAAACATCGTCGCAAAGGAGCCAGCCAGCCTCACGACCTTGGACGCCCTCACGAAGCGCCTGCGTATCGGATACGCGCACGCGCCCGATGCGGCTCTCTATCGAAAGCTACCCTTGCCCGAAAAAGACAAGCCGGTGCTGGCCGCTGTCATCCACCACCACTGCGCACTCCTGATTACCGGCGATCGCAGCCATTTTGGCCCGCTTTACGGCAAGACGATTCACGGCGTCGTGGTTCATTCGCCGCGCTCGGCGGCCGAGAGCTTGCTCGTCGGAAAGTGACGCTTCCAAAAGGCCAACCTAGTGCGCGCCCAAGCCCGCGCCTCCGGGCCCGTCCGGCAAACTCGGACGCGCTTCGGGTTCGTGCGTCGAGGTTTCGCCGGCGCGGTCGAGCGCGAATTTGAAGAGGATGGGGCCGACCATTTCGTTGATGGCGACGGCGGCGATCGCGAGGGAGCGGAAGCCGTCGCCGAAGGTCGGGAAGGTTTTCGAGATGAGCAGGCCGAGGCCGAGCGCGAGGCCGGCTTGCGAGACGAGCGACGACCAACCCCAATTGCGGATCAGCGCGGGATCGTCGGCGATGCGACTGCTGATGCGTCCCCCGACCACCGTGAAGAAGGCGCGTGTGCCGCACAGCGCGACGGCTACGGGCCATTTGGCCTGGAGCAAAGGAATATCGAGGTGCGCGCCGGCCGTGGCGAAGAACACGACGAACACGACGCTGCCGGTCTGTTCGATGGCGTGAATCAGCTTGGGTCCTTGATCGGACATGTTCTGGACCACGAAGCCCGCGGCCAAAAAAGCGAGCAGCGAATCGACGCCGATGTAGCTGAAGGTGTCGCTCAGGCCGAAGCCGATCGCGAGCAGCACGAGCAAGAGCTGGCGTCCTACCAAGCGCAGATAGATCGAGAGCGCGAGGCCGAGCGTGGTGCCGACCGCGATGCTGCCCAGGATCTCGTGGCCGAGGATATTGAAGTCGTCGAGCGAGATGCCGCCGCTGCCGTTGATCATCGGGCGCGCGAACATCATCATGGTGGCAACCAGGATCACGACCACCACGTCCGAGAGCATGACGAATGCCAAGGAAAAGGAGGCGAGCGACCCCTTGGCGCGCGTTTGCGCCAAGATGCCGAGCAGCGCGGAGGGGCTGCGACTGACCGCGAGCACGCCCCACAGGAGCGCGACCGCGATCACGGCCTGCGTCGTGAGGCCCTGCGTGAACGGCAAAAAACGCGCGACCGCGAGGAACATGCCCGCCGCCATGACGAGCACGAGCGTGCTCTGAATCAGCGTCGCCCAGAGCAGGCTGCGCGCGACGACGCGCAGCGTGGACACGCGCAGCTCCGCGCCACCGGCGAGCGCGATCAAGGAGAGCGCGAGCGTGTTGATCGGCGAGAGCTGCACGACCGTTTCGTGATCGATCAAGTGCAGCACGTGCGGTCCGGCCAGAATGCCGGCAAACAGGTAACCGGACAGATGCGGTAGGCCGATGGTCTCGACGAGTTCGCTCAGCAGCGAGCCCGCGAGCAGCAAAAAGCCGACCGCCGCGACCGTGCCGAGGTGCGCCTCGAGCTCGGGCGTGAAGCGTTTGACGCCGTACAAGACGCCGAAGGTCACCGCCAGCGACGCGGCCTGAATCAGCCGGGTCGCGGCGTTTTTTCGGCCGCCGCCGTGGCCGCTCACGCTCGGCTCTCCGCGCTGGGGCGACCCGCGTCGCTCTCGGGAGACGGCGGCGCTTCCGGCGTGATTTCACCGACGCGCGTGAGCGCGCGACGGAGCGCGGCGGGGCCGAGCCATTCGCCGAGCAAGACGCCGAGCGCGGCCAGCAGGAGCAGCGCATCCCCGACCACGCCTGGGTGCCGGAGCGCGATCGAGAGGCCGGTCGCCACGGCGAGCGCGCCGGTCGAGAGCATGCTGACGCCCAGCTCGAGTCCCGCGCTCTTGGCGGGGGCGCCGAGTAGCGACGCGAGCAGGCCCACGCCGACGCGAGCGAGGACTTTGGCGATCAGCGCCGCCGCCACCACGATCAGCACGAGCGACGGCAGCTTGACGTTGACGTAAGCGCCAGCGAGCAAGATCAGCGGCAGCAGCACGGGCTTCTCCGTGGGCGTGACCATGGCCTTGATGTCGAGGTGATGGCGCGACACAACCGCCAGCGTGAGGCCCATCGTGAACATGACGCTGAGCGGCGAGAGGCCGAGCCGCTCCGCGGCGCCCGTGCCGAGCAAGGACGTGCCGAGCAGGAGCCCCCAACTTTCGTCGCGCCGGAACTCACGACCGAGCAGCAGCGTGGAGGTGAGCCCGAGCACGACGCCGAGCCCGAGCGTGACCGCCACGCGCCCGCCCACCGAAAAACCGACCAAGCCGGCACCGGGCAACCAGGCGCACACGACCGAGAGCATGATCGCCGGAAAAGCCGCGCTCGAGCGCGCGACATCGGCGGCAAAATCCGCGAGTTTGCCCTTGGCGCCGTGTCGTTCGACGACCCAGCGCACGCTGTGCCGCGTCGTCTCCGAGCAGACCAGGCCCGCCGTCGCCGCGAGCGCGATCATGTCGACGCGCGAGAGCTTGAGCAACATCGACGCGACGTAGAGCACCGCCGCGGAGACCGCCGCGCTGACCAGCGCGGAGAGCATGATGCCGACCGCGACGTGAGGCAGCGGCACGCGCCGAATACCGACGCGGCGGTAACTGACGCCAAGCACGAGGCCGAGCCATCCCACGCCTACCAACAACACCGGTTCGAAGGTGCCGAGCAGCGAGCGCGGCAGCGCGGACAACACCTGCGGCCCGAGCACGAAGCCGAGCACGAGGTACTCCGCGCCGGAGGCCAGCCCGAAGCCACGAATCGCGCGCCCGCCCACCAGAATACTGCCCATGTAGGACAGCACGAGCAGCCCGAGGAGCAGCCAGATCTGGTTCACGGAATCACCGGGTGCCGAGCCCGACCGAGGTCTACGCCGGCCGCCTTGAGGTCGTCGAGCAGCGCTTCGGCGAGGTTGCGCCGCGCGTCGAGCGAATCGAAGGCCGCGCTCAGTCGGTAGTGCGCGCCGTCGGCGTCGAACGCGAGCAAGTCGAGCTCGGCGTCCACGGCGACCTTGTGCGCTGCCTCGACCAGGATCGCGCGGGCGCGCGCCTGCTCGGCGCTGGTCGCGACACTTACGTCGAGGTGCAAGCGCGGCCTGGCGCCGAGCACGCGCAGCGGGCGCGTCAGGCACCACAAATGCGGGATACGCCACTCCGCGCGATCGCCGTCGAGCAGGCGGATTTCCAGGAGATTGATGCTGGTGATGCGGCCCACGATCCCGCCGAACTGCGCGAACTCGCTCGGGCGCACGCGCCGGCCGAACAGCACGATCGCGCCCAATAGCCCGGACGCGAGCAGCGGCGTGCACGAGACGCCGAGCGCGATCAAAAAGATCGCCCCCGCGCGGCTGAGCGCGCCGTTCGGATCACCGGTGACGACGGGAGCCGCGAAAACCAACGCGGCCACGACGATCGCGCCGCGCAGCAGCACGCTGGTCGGCGCGGCCAAGTCCGGCGGCAACCAGGGCAGCGGGGTTTCACCACGCGACACGCTGGCGAAGAACAAGCCGACGAAGCGGACCAGCACGAAGACCGTGAGCGCCGCTACGACGGCCACGACCAAGAGCGGCAACGTGGTCGCGATGCGCTCCATCAGTTGCGACACGGGCGCGAGCACGAAGCCGGTCAGACGTTGCGTGTAGTTCTGCGTCGCCTCGAACAGCGACAGCACGACCACGAGCCAGGCGTAGGCGATGCCGGCCATGGCGAGCCACGAGGCGATGCTGAGCGCCATCACGGCGCTCGAGCGCAGCGTGGCGGGCCGCACGACTTCGATATTTTGCACGCGGATCGACAGGTCGCGATCGGAGCGTTGATCCAGAAAGTGCCGCGCCTGCTCCGCGAATTGGCCGACTTTGCGCAGCAAGTAGAAGGCGAGCAGCCCCAGGGAAACGACCAGCGAAATCGAGAAAATGCTCTTGGCCACCGCCGCGCGCCGGCGCTCCGCGTCCACGGCGCTCTGGACCTTGCCGGCGATCGCCGTCGCGTACACGTCGAGTGAGGCGGCCCCCGCTGCCGCCGCGTCCGCCGCGTCGAGCTCGACGATCGGCGCTCTTCCCAGCACAACGACGCGCGACTCGCCTTGCGGCGCCACCGTCACCATCGACGTCTTGTCGACCTTCAGCGCGCGCTCGAGGGCCTCGCCCGCTTCCCGAGCGCGCGTGGCGGCGGTCTTGTCGCCGCGCGCCACGCTGAGCGTGAACACCGTCGTGTCACCGATCTGCGCCGGTGACTGCACGACCGGGGGCGCCTCGGCCGCGGCCGACGCGGACGGCGCGGGAACGGGAGCTGCGGCCGACGCGGACGGCGCGGCCTCCGCGGAGGGCGCGGGCTCGGCCGACGCCGACGGTGCAGGTGCTGCGTCGCTCTCCGCCGCAGCGGGTGCAGCTGCGTCGACGAGCGCGGTTCCCGAGCCCGACGCCGACGGAGCCGGCGCAGCGCCCGCTGCTGGCGCGGCCGATGCCGGCGGCGGCGCTCTTCCGGAAGGAGCCCGCGCGACCGGCGCGGACGGCAGCGCGACGCGCGGCACGGGACTCGGTGTCGGAGCGCGCGGCGCGCTGGGCGTGGTCGGCACCGGGGCGGGCACTGCGGTGGCGGCCGGAGCCTGAGCCTCGACTGACGACACCGAGAGCGCGATCAGCGAGAGCGCGAAAGCGCCGACCAGAATCTTGCGAAAGAAGGGCGCCACCATGCGCGAGCTTCGACTGCCTAGTTGCGAATCGCAAGCTCGTTTCGAAGGCGAAAACACGCCCCGACGCGCGAAAAACACGCGACAGCCGCCTTCGCGCAGAAAACCTCGCCTCGGTCGAGCGGCCGCCCAGTGAGCCGTGCAACCGGGACATCCCGAACGCTCAAGCCAGCGACATCCCCTGACGCAGTTTGGAGTTCATCGACGTACGAGGCAACCTCGTCGGCTCGCGGCCAAATCGTAGCCGATCAGTCTGACTGATCCCGAACTCACGCACCTCGGCGAAGGGCAGCCCGTCCTTCGGCGTCACTCCAATCGCTTTCGCATTCCAACACAAACTCTGCGTGTTCGTAGCCGGTCGACGTCGCGATCTTCGTCAAGGTCAACTGCGCACCGAGCTTGCGTTCTTCGCGTCTGTGCTCGGGCAAGGCAGCGTAACTTTCGCCGGACACCGCTATCCGCGCCAAAGCATTTTCTCAAGTGTAAAGGATGTCGTCGGAGAGCTCGACCGACGTGTAAGGGATGTCCGCGAGTTCCTCAACCGACGCGCAGGGATGCCCTCGGTACGACCCGCAAGGGCTTCCCATCCGCTCTTTCGGCGCAGAAACGCGCTACCCGAGAACCTCCCGTCTATTTCCTTTGATTAGTGCCTAATCAAGTGCTAGAGAATCTCCCTGATGCTCGAGTCGCGACTATCGGATCCGTCGTTCGTCTCGAATCGAAATCAAGGGCGCACTCCCGTGTCTAAGCAGAGCTCCGTGTCCGCTCGCGGCGGCAAAGCACGCCCCAAGCAGCTCACCTTGGCGCTGCCGCTTCCGCCGCCGCCACCTCCAGTGTCCACGTGGGGCGGCAGGCGCGCAGGCGCTGGCCGCAAACCCGCACCCGGGCGCGCTCGGGTGCGCCACGCCGCGCGACCGAAGCACGCTCACGCGCATCCCGTGCACGTCGTGTTGCGCTCGAAATTTCGGCCGCTCCGCAGCCAATTCACGTTCCCTACCGTAGAGCTCGCGCTCGCGCGAGCAACGCGAGCGCGTCTCGGTTTCCGCGTCGTCCACTTCTCGGTGCAGCATGATCACCTGCACTTGATCGTGGAAGCGAGCAGTAAGCGCGCTCTCTCCCGGGGCATGCAGGGTC
>DASYCR010000266.1:0-5711 GCA_036500095.1 Polyangiaceae bacterium | reverse complement strand
TGAATTCACCGGGCCGCGCGGGCGGCACGTCGCGATTGACGTCGCTCTTGTAGATGGGGTTCATCGGGTGAAATTTGCGTGATGCGCGGGCTTCACGGACTGCTCGCGTACGGTAGACTGTGCCTCGGCTGTTTGTGGCGCCAGCTGCGCCACTCGCCGGCCGTAGCAGGCGCGAGCGCGTCGTCGCAAGCGGGCGGCGCGTCGACGCCGATCAGCCGGCGCGGCTCTTGTTCACGGCTGTCGGCGACCAGAATGCGCTCGTGCTCGTCCAGGAAATAAGCGCGATCCAAGCCGTGCCCGCGTTCGGCGGGCCAAGCGTAGGCGACGAACTCGCGTTCGGCGCGTTCGTCGTCCACGCCGTCTTCCGGTCGAGCGGTGAAGCCGCCGCCGCGCTTGGGCAAGCAAATCGTGATGTAGAACCCGCTGACCTCGGCGGCGCGTCCGAGCTGGGTCTCGATCGTTTTCGGGAAATGCTCGAGCAGCGCGGGCTCGAGTGGGGCGCCTCCGCGCAGCCCGACCTCCGCGCTGAGCTCCCCCAAAAAACCGGCGGAGCCGACGTGATCGCCGTCGGGGTCGACGAACGCTTGCTGGCGCATGCGATCCTCGGCAAACAGGATCTCGCGCAATTTGGAGACCGCATTTTGCTCGGTCGCCATCGTGCCGCCCTCGACCATGCCCGGCACCGCCTCACGCACCAAGAACAGCATCGAGCCGGCCAGCGCGGCGCCGCCCGCGAGCCCGAGCAGCCAACGCAAACGGCCGAGCGATTTTCCTCGCGCCGGCAGCGACACGAACGCGATCAGCGTCGCGACCATGGCGAACAACGCGAGCTTGACCCAAATCAGCGAGCTGAAGGCGACCGCGGCCACGATCAGCGAGCGCAGCCAGACCACGCGCGGGACGGTCGCGCTCGGATCGGGGGCGTCGCTGTGCGTGAGGTCGGTGATGGCGATACCCGTAGCAGGTAGCGAAGGAACGCGCCTACGAGACCCAGGTTGACGCTTATTTCTTCGCGCCGCTCGGCGGCTTGGAAGCGCCGCTCGGGGGCTTGGAAGAGAGCGCCACGCCCTCGATGCGTTCGGGACGGATGCTGCCGGCTCCGAGCGAGTAGCCGATCAGGGGGCGCGTGCTCGGATCAGGCTTTCGCTTGAGCGGTGAACGCGTGGGTTCGATCTCGAGCGGTGGGAAATGCACGCCGGTAAGCGCGGCGCGCAGCTCGGCCGGCGGCGGCGTGAGCCGGGGGATCTCGGCGTTCGCGGGCGGCGGCTCGGCGGGCTTGGTTAGCGGCGCCGGCGCGACCGCTGGCGGCCGGCTGAGCGCGGCGTCCATTTCAACCTGATCGAGCTTGAGCGTGTGCGCGGGCGGCCGCGGTGTGGGGCGCAGCGCGGCCGGCACGGGAGCTGGAGCGGCGGAGGCGACGGGCGGAGCCGCGCTCGTGTACGGCGAGGACCCGCTGCTGCGGCGCGACTCCGCCGCAGGGGGCGGCTGCGGACTGAGCGAAACCCGCGGTCCGCCGAGCTCGGTCTGTAGCCGGGCGACCTGCGCATGCGCGTCGTCGCGCTCGCGTGTCAGCTTGACGACGGTGGCCTGGGCTTCGTCTCGCTGGGCCTGCAAGCGCAAGAGCGCCTCGCGCGCGGCGTGTTGCTCTTCTCGCAGCTTTTTTGCGTGGCGTTCGAGCTCGGCGACTTCAGCCGCGGGCGCTTGCGCGGCTTGCGTGGCTTGCGCGTGCAGCGGACGCGCACCGACCGTGATCGGCGGAGGAATCGAGGAAAGCCGCTCGAGATCGATCGGCTCGCGCGGGCCCCCGGACGCAAACTGGGTGCGCAGGGTATCGAGCTCCGCCTCGTGATCTTCAATCAGCTCCGTGATGAACGCGTCGTGCTGCGTGATGAGATAGTTCTTCTCTTGCTCGGCGTTCTGGCGCGCGCGCTCCATCGCTTGCTCGAGTAGCGTGACCTTGTGCTTGTAGGAGAGGTGCTGCTCGTTGGCGACGCCCAGCATCGTGCGCAAGCCCTCGAGCTCCGCCATTAGCGTCTCGTTTGCCTCGCGCGCTCCGCTCACGCCGTCCGTCAAATGCTGAATGGCGCGCAACAGGCCGCTGAGAGTCGCGTCCGTCCGCGTACCCGCCTCGAGCGCCGCTTGCAGGCGAGCGGTGCTGTGTCGTCGCTCGATCGCCGTTTGTTCCTCACGCAGCGAGTTGGTGGGCGGTGTGGTGCTGCGGGGCGGTGGAGGCCGCGTGGGCAGCGTGGAGCTGACGTCCGGCCGCATGCCGCCGTCCCAGCCGGCCGCTTCATCGGCTTCCGGATTCCCCGCGGCCATTCGACCTGACAGGGCACGCAAAGCCGGGATCTGTCCCGCGGTGTCGCTCATGGCTAGCGCGGATCATAGCGTATCGACCGTCGATCTTCGAGGGGCTTCGGGGGCACGCTGGCCGCCACAATGCGCGCGGATTCTCTGCGCTAGCTTGCCTGCGACCTCGGGGTTATGCCTATGAAATGACGGGATCATCGCCCGAGCACGCCGGGCCCGGACGGCAGAGCCGCGCGGAGCCCACGTCACGCGCCGAACTCGACCGTTCGCTCACGGTGCTGGCCGAGAGCGCGCGGTCGTTCGCGCGCTCCCCGGTAGCAGAAAAGGCGGCCTGGGTACGGCAGATTCTGGGGCGCTACTACGAGCTCTGCCCGCGCATGGTCGCCGATGCTTGCCACGTCAAGGGCGTCGCCGAGGGCTCGCCTCTCGAGGGCGAAGAATGGTTCGCCGGGCCGCTCGTCACGCTGCGCTCGTTGCGGCAGCTCGCGGTGTCGCTCGATCAGATCGCCAAGCGCGGGGCGCCCGAGCTTGCTGCGGAGCGCGTTCGGCCGAGAGCGGGCGGTGGCGTCGCGGTTCGCACCGTGCCGCACGATCGCGCGGACGGCGTGCTGTTCACGCCCTACGCGTCGGAGGCTTGGCTCGACGCGCGCGCCGACGCGCAAGAGCTCGCCGCGTCGCAGGCCAGCTTTTACCAACGGCGCGAGCCCGAGGGGCGGGTGGTGCTCGTGCTCGGGGCGGGCAACGTCGCGTCGATTCCGATCCTCGACGCGATCTACAAACTGTTCGTCGAGGGCTCGGTGTGCCTGCTCAAGATGAGCCCCGTCAACGACTACCTCGGCGCGTCGTTCGAGCTCGCCTGCGCGCCGCTGATCGAGCGGGGCTTTTTGCGCATCTGCTACGGCGGAGCGGAGGTCGGCGCGTACTTGTGTGGGCACGAGCTGGTTCAGGAAATTCACATGACCGGCTCCGCCGAGACGCACGACGCGATCGTGTGGGGACCGGCGGGACCCGAGCGCGAAGCGCGCAAGCGCGCGGGCACGCCGCTCCTGCAAAAGACCGTGACCAGCGAGCTGGGCAACGTGAGTCCGGTACTGGTCGTGCCTGGATCCTACAGCGAGGTCGAGATCGAGGTGATGGCGCGCGGCATCGCCGGCATGGTCACGCAAAACGCGTCGTTCAACTGCAACGCGGCTAAGATGCTGATTGTCCCGAAGGGTTCCCTGCGCGACTCGCTGCTCGGGGAGCTCCGCACGGTGCTCTCCGGCATCACGCCGCGCAAGGCGTACTATCCGGGCGCCGAGGCGCGCTATCGGGCGCTCACGACGGACGCGCCGCGCGTCGAGACCTTCGGCGCGGCGGGCGCCGGGGAATTGCCGTGGACGCTGGTGAGTGAGCTCGATGCGGCGAGCGCGGCTCCCCAATTTCGGCAAGAGCCGTTTTGCTCGATCGTGAGCGAGGTCGCGGTCGGCGGCGAGGATCCGCTCGAGTTCCTGGACGCAGCCGTGCAGTTTGCGAACGAGAAGCTGTGGGGCACGCTGAACGCGATGCTGTACGTATCGCCGGCGCTCGAGCGCGACCCGAGCGTCGCGCCGCGACTCGAGCGGGCGCTCGACGAGCTCCGCTATGGGACGGTCGCTGTGAATCAGTGGCCCGCCGCGTCGTACGCCCTGGCGACGCCGCCCTGGGGCGGCCACCCGAGCGCGACGCTTTCGGACGTGCAGAGCGGCATCGGCTGGGTGCACAACACGCTGTTCTTGGAGCACGTCGAAAAGACCGTACAGCGCGGTCCCCTGCGCGCATTTCCGACCCCGATGTACTTTCCAGGTCACCGCAAGCTGCGCGAACTCGGGCGCGCGCTGTGCGATTTCGAAATGCGCCCCAATGCCTGGAACCTGGCGCGCATCGCCGCCGCGGCCACGCGCGCCTGAGCTTGATTTTCAGCCTCGCAATGGCAGAGTCCGCCCTCCCATGCACTCGACTGACGACGTTCGCATCGATCACCTGCGCCCGCTGATCCCGCCCGCCATCTTGATGGAGGAGCTGCCGATCAACGAGTACGAGATCGCGTTGATCGAGGCCGCGCGCACGGAGGTAGCGAGCGTCGTCGAGGGTAAGGATGACCGCTTGGTCGTCGTCGTCGGGCCCTGTTCGATCCACGACCCGCAAGCGGGGCTCGAATACGCCGAGCGCCTCAAGCCGATCGCCGAGAGCCTGCAGCGCGAGCTCAAGCTCGTGATGCGCACGTATTTCGAAAAACCGCGCACGACCGTGGGTTGGAAAGGGCTGATCAACGATCCGCGCCTGGACGGCACCTTCTCGATCAATCAGGGCCTGCGCGTCGCGCGCGGCTTCTTGCGCGACGTGGTGCGCCTGGGCGTGCCCGCGGGCACCGAGTTTCTCGATCCGATTTCGCCGCAGTTTATCGCGGATCTGGTGTCGTGGGGCGCGATCGGCGCGCGCACCACGGAGAGCCAAGTCCACCGCGAGCTCGCCAGCGGCCTCTCGATGCCCGTCGGTTTCAAGAACGGCACCAGCGGTGACGTGCAAATCGCGGTCGACGCCGTGCGCTCGTCCGCTCAGGCGCACCGCTTTTTGTCGGTGACCAAACAAGGCCTGGCGGCGATCGTCGCGACGCGCGGTAACCCGCACTGCCATTTGATCTTGCGCGGCGGCAGAAACGGCCCGAACTACTCGGCAGAGGCGATCGCAGCGGCCGTCGCCGCGCTCGACAAAGCGGACCTCCGCGCGCACGTGATGGTCGATTGCAGTCACGCCAATAGTCAGAAAAATCACCAAAACCAGAGCAACGTCGCGCGTTCTCTGGCCGAGCAGGTGCGCGCCGGCAACCGCTCGATCTTCGGCGTCATGCTCGAAAGCTTCCTAGTCGAAGGCCGGCAGGACGTGACACCCGGCAAAACGCTCACCTACGGCCAGAGCATCACCGACGGCTGCCTCGCGTTCGCCGACACCGTGCCGCTGCTCGAAGAGCTCGCGAGCGCGGTGCAGGAGCGGCGCAAGGGCTAAGAGCGCGTGCTGCTCGATAGAAAACCCGCGGGACCCGCTGCGACGCGGCCTCCCGACTCTAGCCCAATTGCTTGTAACACGTGTCGGCGCTCGGTCACGGCGCTAACCTTGGAGCATGGCGCGCTTCGTGGTCTACGTTGACGAGTCGGACTTTGCGCTCGGTCACTCGAGCGCGATCGATGTGCACGGGCGTCGCATGGTGGCGGTCGGGGAAGGCGACTCCGAGGAAGAAGCGCGCGGCCGTAGCGGCTAACGGCGTCAGCTTCCGTCGATTGCCGCGACGAGCAAGAGCTCACCGCGCAGGACTCCGCGCAGGCCGTGCACTACGGCCTCGCGCGGCAGCATGTCGAGCGGGCAACCGGCGAGCGCTTCGGGGA
>DASYCR010000265.1:0-2970 GCA_036500095.1 Polyangiaceae bacterium | reverse complement strand
GCCGTGCTGGAAGGTCACGCCGCGGAAGCGACGAGATTTTTTGGATTTCAGCTCGCCGAATGTCTCGGCGACGAGTGTTTCGGCGTCGGCTGGCACGATCGAGCCGCGCTTGCTCGGAAAGTTGACGCGCGCGCAGTCGGGTCCGTAGTACCAAGCGGCGGCCCGATCGTAGGCAAGCGCGGCCGCGCTCGCTCGGGTCCACCCGCCGAGGTAGGCGACGCGCGACGTCTTTGGATCGACGATCATCGCCACCCACGGTTGCCAGCTACCGATCGATATCCGGTAGACGCCGAAGAAGCGTGAACGCTTCGCGCGGCGCTCTTGCGCACGCGAACGTGGATCGCGGCCGCGACGAGTGTCCGACGCAGGGAGAGCGCGCGTGTGTCCCCGAGAACTAGGCACGCCCAAGGATTGGCCCGATCACGCCTGGTTGACAAGATGGGACGTATCGACCCCAGCGACGCGCTGTCGCGTGTTCAGTCCGTCTCAGGCTGAGACGCGTTCACTCACGACTCTCACTTGCGAGCTCCGACTCGATCTGTTCCCACTCCAAAACCCACGCGTCGCTCTGGGTTTTGAGCTCTTTTTTCTCGCGTTCGAGCGCTTCGCATTCGCTGCGCGGGGTGCGCTCGAAGAAGCCGGGCTCCGCGTAGCGCAGCTCGATGGCTTTGCCGCGCGCCTCGGCGGTTTCGATCGCGGCTAGCAGTTTGTCGCGCTGCGCCGGCAGCGCTCGGCGTCGGTTGCGCTCGCGCTTTTGCTCCTCCCAGCTCGCGTCGCCGGGCAGCGGCTCGGCTCGTTTCTTAGGCGACCCCGCGCGCGCCTTGAGCACGACCGCGTCGGCGTCGAGGTGATCGTCGCCGCAGCGCTCGAGATATTCGGCGTAGGTGCCGGCGAACTCGCGCGGGCCCGCGGGCGTCACTTCCAGAATGCGCGTGGCGAGCTGAGAGACGAACCAGCGATCGTGCGAGACGAACAGCACGGTGCCGGTGAACGCCTTGAGGCCGTCGACGAGCGCGGCGATCGCCTCGAGATCCAGGTGGTTGGTCGGCTCGTCGAGCAAGAGCAGATTCGGCCGCTCTACGCTCAAGCGGCAGAAAATCAGGCGCGCCGCCTCGCCGCCCGAGAGCGAGCCGATTCTCTTCGTGGCCTCGTCCCCCGAAAACAGCATGCGCCCGAGTTCGCCGCGCACGTAGGAGCTGCCTTCACCCGGACAGCTCTGCCAAATGTAGTCGATCAAGTTCTGCTCCGGTTTGGGCAGGAGCTCGTGGTGGTCTTGCGCGAAGTAGCCGGGGCGCACCTCGTGGCCGAAGCGCGCTTGCCCGCTGTCCGGCGTCACGCGCTCCATCACGATCTTGAGCAGCGTGGATTTGCCGAGGCCGTTCGGGCCGATCACGGCGACGCGTTCCCCGCGCCGCAGCGTGAGCGAGACGTCGCGCAGGACCTGTTTTTCGCCGTACGCCTTGCTGACCTTGTCCACTTCCAACACGTCGCGGCCGCTCGGTCTCTCGGGCGTGAAGCGGAAGAGCGGGCTTCGTCGCGAGCTCTGCGCGAGCTCGCCGACTTCGATCTTCTCGATTTGCTTGAGACGGCTCTGCGCTTGCTTGGCTTTGGTGGCCTTGGCGCCGAAGCGATCGACGAACGCGCGCTTCTCGGCGATGATCTTCTGGGCGCGCGCGATCTCGGCGGACTCGCGCTCGCGCAGGGCGGCTTTCTCGAGCAAAAACGCACTGTAGTTGCCGGAGTACTCGCGGATGGTGCCGTAGTCGACGTCCAGAATGTGGCTGCTCACGTTGTCGAGGAAGCGCTGATCGTGGGAGATGACCAGCGCCGTGCCGGGGTAGCCGGCCAAGAACTTCTCGAGCCAGCGGATGGACAGGATGTCGAGGTGGTTGGTCGGCTCGTCGAGCAGCACCAGATCCGGTCCGCCGATCAGCACTTGCGCCAGGAGCACGCGCAGCTTGAAGCCGCCCGACAGCGTCGCGAGCGGCTGCCGGTGCGAGCTCTGCGGGATACCGAGGCCCGCGAGTACCTCGCTCGCGCGCGCTTCGAGCGTGTAACCGCCGGTGTTGGCGAGTACGTGTTCGAGCTCGGCTAGCCGGTTGGGATCCCCGTCGTCGTGGTCGATGATGCGCGTGCGCTCCTCGAGCGCGGGCCACGCTGCGCGGTCCCCTTGCATGGCGATGTGCAGGATCAGCTCCGCGTCCTTCAGGAACTGGTCCTGACGCAGCACGCCCACGCGCGCGCGCGCCGGGATCGTGACCGCGCCGTTGCTGGCTTCTTCGTCGCCCGCCACGATCTTGAGGAAGGTGGTCTTGCCCGAGCCGTTCGCGCCGACCAAGCCGTAGCGCGAACCCGCGTTGAGCTCCAGGTTGACGTCCTCGAACAATGACCGCGCGCCGTAGGATTTGCCGATACCGGCGACTCGGATCATCTCAAGCGCTTTCGGGACCCTCGCCGTCGGTTTCTGCCGACCGGCTCAGGCGCGCGTGATCGACCGCCGACTCGAGGCGCTTCTTTTGCAGGGCGTCGCGGGCGCGCTCCGCGTTGGTGCGCCCGTGCAGGCGGCGGTTGGTTTCCGCCTGCTTGGCGCGCGCTTCCCGGCTCTTCTTTTTGCGGAACTTGTTGAGGTTGACGACGGTCATCGGGCGGGAAAGAAAATCATAGCGCACCGCCCCCCGCCGGAGCGAGAAAACCAGGCGGACAAGAAGATCTTTCGGCTCGCGCATCCTTTTGCCGCCGCCAATCGTCGTCCGTCTGGAGGCCCATGAAAAATCTCTCGCATGCATCCGCCGTCGTGATTGGTGGCAGCAGTGGTGTCGGTCGCGCGACGGTGCTCGCGCTCTCGTCCGTCGTCCGTCGCGTCTTTGCCGTGGGTCGCGATCGCAGCAAGCTCGAACAAGTGCGCGGCGAGGCAAGTGGGCAAGTCGAGCTTCGGGATTTCGACGCCACGAGCCGGCCGGCGCTCGACGC
>DASYCR010000264.1:0-2890 GCA_036500095.1 Polyangiaceae bacterium | reverse complement strand
TGCCCGTCAGTCTATGTCTGGTCGCCGCGCTGAGCCTGGCCGAGCGGGCGGCATTTCGGGATTTCGAGCTAGGTAACGCCTGGTTTCCAGGCGCGGGTTGGTGGATCGATCCGGCGGGAAAAGGCAAAGTGGCGTTGGCCGCGCCGGACTCCGATTCGGGCATCCTGGCCGAGCTGACCGAGAGCGGCGATCTCATGCTACGGGGCGAGACGATACAACTCGCCCCCGAAACGGGTGAAACAATGTCCGAAACCAAAGATCAGCCTCTATCACAAGCCGTGCTCGACTCGCCTCTAGTGGTGCGCGTCGAGTTGGGTGCCGTCACGTTGACCGCGCGTGAGTGGTCGGAGCTCGGACCCGGTGACATCATCGCAGCGGGCAGGCGCGTGGCGGAGCCCGTCGTCTTGCGCGTCGCCGGTCGAGAGGTTGCGCGCGGTGAGCTCGTCAATCTCGAAGGTGAGCTGGGCGTACGCATCCGCGAGCTGGTGCGTGCATGAATTCGCGTTCGCGACAGAGCGGCCTCTTGCCGCAGTACGTTTGTCCTCTGCTGCTTCTGTTCATGAGCTGCAACAAGCACGCGAAAAGCGAGCCAGCTCCGGCCGGTACTGTGGCGCCGCTGGCGGCCTCCGCAGCGGCGTCCGAAAAGCCCCCTGAAAGGCCGTGGTTTGCAGGCAAGTTCGTGGGCAGCTACCTGGCCGAGAACGCGGCCCCAAAGGCCGAAGTCGGCGCGCCTCGCCAATGGCAGAAAGACGATGGCAAGACGGCGGTCGGGCCAGGCACCTTGACCCTGTCGATCGCCGATGACGGCGCGATTCAGGGTTCCGCACAAGGCGTGCTCGGCGACGAAGTACTGAACGGAAAGGTCGAAAATGACGTGGTGCGCGGGACGTTGCTGGCGAGTAATGACACGTCCTTCCGTGGCACCTTGATCGCCGCCCGCTCGGGCGACGGCTTTACGGGCTCAATTCACGCGTCGTCCGCCGATAGCAACACGGTTCGTGCCGCTTCGCTCGAGCTCAAGCGTCAACCCTGAGCCATGAGCGTCGCGGAGCGGCTGCACGCAGTTCGGGAACGCATACGGGCGGCAGCGCTCGAAGCCGGGCGCGCGCCGGAAGCGGTGCGCCTACTCGCCGTTTCAAAGACTCAGCCGCCTTCGGCGATTCGCGAAGCGTATGCCGCAGGGCAGCGCGATTTCGGGGAAAACTACGTGCAAGAGCTGCTCGAAAAGGTCGACTCGCTGCGCGACCTGCCCGATTTGCGCTGGCACGTGATCGGCCATTTGCAGCGCAACAAGGCGCGCCACGTCGTGCGCGAGGCGAGCGCGATTCACAGTGTCGATTCGCTTGAGCTGATCCAAGAACTCGACAAGCGCGCTACCGGCTCCACCGTGGCCGAGTCACGCCGACTCTTCCCGGCGGAGCCACGCCTCGCCGCGCTCGTTGAAGTCAACGTCGGCGACGAGCCTCAGAAGAGCGGGTGCAGCGTCGAGGCGCTCGCAGGGCTCCTTGCTGCTGCGCGTGGCGCAAAGGGCTTGGCTCTCGTCGGTCTGATGTGCGTGCCGCCTGCGGAGCGTGAAGCGCGACCCTTTTTCGACAAGCTGCGCGCATTGCGCGATACCCACGGCGGCGCGGAGCTACTACCGGAGCTCAGCATGGGCATGTCGAGTGATCTGGAAGCAGCGGTCGCGGCTGGCGCGACGCTCGTGCGCGTCGGCACGGCGATCTTCGGCGAACGCGACAAAAAGGCTCTCTCTGCGGAGTCACACTAGTGGCGCGCCGCAGCCCGCCACGCACTTCGGAGCCGACGCTGCTCGAAGCCGCTGCCCAGCGCGGCGCGCTCGGCGGTCCGCCTGCTCCGCTCGCAGACAGAATGCGACCGCGCTCGCTGGAGGACGTGCTCGGGCAGGAAACCCTGCTCAGCGCGGGGAAGCTGCTGCGCGAGGCCATCCTCGCCGACCGCGTTCCGTCGTTGATCCTGTGGGGACCGCCTGGCTCCGGAAAGACAACGCTGGCCCACGTGATTTCGCGAGCAACCAAGAGCGAATTCGTTGCCTTCAGCGCGGTGCTCGGCGGTGTGCAAGAGCTGCGCGCGATCATCGAGCAGGCTCGTGAGCGACGAGCGTACCAAGGCCGCGCGACCATCCTGTTCGTCGACGAGATCCATCGTTTCAATCGCAGCCAACAAGACGCTTTCTTGCCGCACGTCGAGAGCGGCACCGTCACTCTGATCGGCGCTACCACCGAGAATCCGTCGTTCTCCGTGAACGCAGCCGTGCTCTCACGCTGTCGCGTGTTCCGCCTGGAAGCGCTGTCCGAACCTCAGCTCGTGGTCTTGCTCGAGCGCGCGCTGAGCGACGCGGAACACGGTCTTGGCGCGCGCTCTCTGCACGCGACTGCCGAAGCGCTGCAAGCGATCGCCAAGGTCGCGCGTGGCGACGCACGGCGCGCGCTGGGACTACTGGAAGCAACCGCCGCGATGGTGCCTGCTGATGCGAACACGCTCGATCTCGCGCTGGTGGAGCGAGCCGGAGAGTCGCACACACTGCTCTACGACAAATCTGGCGAGGAGCACTACAATGTCACGAGCGCGCTGATCAAGTCGCTGCGTGGCAGCGACCCGGACGCGGCGCTCTACTGGCTCTTGCGCATGCAAGAGGCTGGAGACGATCCGCTTTTTCTCTTGCGACGCTTGATCATCTTCGCCAGCGAAGACGTCGGAAACGCCGATCCGCGAGCGCTCGAAGTAGCGCTCAACGCGGACACCGCGTTTCGCCGCATCGGCATGCCCGAGGGCGTATTTCCGTTGGCTCACGCCTGTTTGTATTTGGCGAGCTGCCCAAAGTCCAACGCTGTCAAAGCCGCGATCGAAGGCGTCAAAGCGGCGATTCAAG
>DASYCR010000263.1:0-6343 GCA_036500095.1 Polyangiaceae bacterium | reverse complement strand
GGCCCGACCTACTACGACGAGGTGATCGGGCCCGAATTTCGCAGCTCCGCGCGCGGTGTGTTCGCGCTGCACGCGTACAACGAGCTCATTTTACGCAACGAGAAGATCGAGGACGAGATCGAAAACGAGATGCGCCGGCGTACGCGCGGCAAACACGTCGAGGTCGCGTCGATCACGATCGAGGACGTCGAGTACGCCTCCGAAATTGCCACGGCGGTGCGACAAAAGCTGGTCTCCGAGCAAGACGCGCTGCGGCAGAAGGCCAGCGTGGAGGCCGATGCGCTGCGCAAGCGCACGCAGATCGAGACTGAAGCTCAATCCGCGCGGCTGCGGGCGCAGGTCGAAACGGAGGAGGAGACGCGTCAGGCCGAGCTCGAGCTCCTCAAGCAGAAGAACGCGCGCTCGCTCGCCGAGGAGCAAGTAGCGGTCGAAAAAGCCGAAGCGCAGGCGAATCTGATCAAGGCGCACTCCGAGTCGGACCAGATGAAGATCCGCGCGGAAGGGCAGGCCGCGCAAAATCGCGCCAAGGCGCTCGAATACTCCCCGCTGCAAGTGCAGCAAAAGGGCTTCGAGGCGCTCGGCGCGCTCGGCGGCGCGGGCACGACCATCTACCTCGGCGACTGGTCCCACGCGCCGACGTTCCTGTTCCCGCGCGGGCCGCTCACGCCGTTTTCGCTGACCCCGCCGAACGTCGCGCCGTTGACGCACTGACCGACGAGATTTTCCGCTCCCGGCCGCAGCAAGTTTTCTCGCTGCCAGGTCCGAAAACGGCGAGTCCGAGCCGCGCGTTCGCGCTAGATCCCGAAGTGTGAGGCTCGACCCCGATAGTTGCTACGGCGCGCTGCTCGCGCGCGACGCGCGTTTCGACGGCTCGTTCTTCGTAGGCGTGTCGACCACGGGCGTGTACTGTCGACCGGTCTGCCCGGCGCGCACGCCGCGCCGCGATCGCTGCACGTTCTATCGGCTGGCCGCGGAGGCAGAAAAGGCCGGGTATCGGGCGTGCTTTCGCTGTCGACCCGAGCTCGCGCCGGGCGGCGCGCCAATCGACGCCGTGCCGCGGTTGGTCGCGAGCGCGCTCGCGCGCATCGAGCAGGGCTATTTGAACGAGCACAGCGTGGCGGCGCTGGCGGCCGAGCTCGGCGTCAGCGATCGGCATTTGCGACGCGCGGTGGAGGACGAGCTCGGCGTCTCACCGGTCGAGCTCGCGCAATCCCGGCGGCTCGCGCTCGCCAAGCAGCTGTTGGCAGACACGGCGCTCAGCGTCACGGATGTCGCATTTGCCAGTGGTTTTCGCAGCGTGCGGCGCTTCAACGCGCTTTTTCTGCGGCGCTTCGAGCGCTCGCCCTCGAGCGCTCGCGGCGCTTCCGCGCTGGCGCGCGAGCCGGGCGCTCCACTCAAGCTACGGCTCGATTTTCGTCCGCCGTTTCAGTGGTCGGAGCTGCTGACGTTCCTGGCGGCGCGCGCGATCCCCGGTGTCGAGAGCGTGAGTCGCGAGGAGTATCGCCGCGTCGTGCGCGTGGGCGAACGCGCGGGCGTGCTCTGCGCGCGGCTCGCTTCGCGCAAAAACTCGCTCTCTTTGCAGCTCTCGCCGGCGCTCGGCCGGGATTTGCCGACAATCGCCGCGCGCGTACGTGAACTGTTCGACCTCGACGCGCGCCCCTTGGCCATCCGCGAGCGCTTGAAGCACGACCCACACTTGGCGCCGCTCGTGCGGCGTCGCCCCGGCCTACGCATTCCGGGCGCCTTCGATCCGTTCGAGGCCGTGATCCGCGCGCTGCTCGGGCAGCAGATCTCCGTGCGCGCCGCGACCACCCTTGCCGGTCGCATTGCGGCGCGCTTTGGGCAGCCGTTTTCGGCGTCGCCTGCAGAGCCCGCGCTCACGCATGTTTTTCCGTCGCCGAAGGAGCTCAGTCGCGTGAGCGTCGCGGAAATTGCCGCGATCGGCTTGCCGCGCAAGCGCGCGGAGACGGTGCGCGCGGTGGCTGCGGCCTTCGCCGAGCGAGCGATTGCGCTGCCGATCACGCGCCAGGAGCTCGAGGATCTGCCGCGCTGGCTGCGCGCGATCCCGGGCGTCGGCGCGTGGACGACCGAGTACGTCGCCATGCGCGTCCTGCACCAACCCGACGCATTTCCCGCCACGGATCTCGGCGTGCGCCGCGCGCTCGGCGGCATTGCGCCGCGCGCAGTGAGCGAGCGCGCCGCCGCCTGGAGCCCATGGCGTGCCTACGCCGTCATGCACCTATGGTGCGCATGACTCGCCCTCGACCCCGAACTCGCGAGAAAAATAAGATGACGCAAAGTTATCTCGACGTCGAAAGCCCGCTCGGCACTCTGCGCTTGATTGCCGAAGACGGCGCCCTCTGCGCTCTGCGCTTGCCGAACCAACTCGGGTCCAAGCCGGAGCTCGAAGGCAAACGCGATCCAATCCTGAAGGCGGCCGCGGCCCAGCTCCGTGAGTATTTCGCCGGGCGTCGGCAGAGCTTCGACTTGCCGCTCAGCCTCGGCGGCAGCGCGTTTCAGAAAGCCGCTTGGAAAGCCTTGCAAAGGATCCCGTTCGGCCAAACGCGGAGCTACGGCGAGCAGGCGCGCGCGATCGCCCGACCCAAGGCGTCGCGCGCCGTCGGCGGCGCGAACCATCGCAACCCGATCGCGATCATCGTGCCGTGTCACCGCGTGATCGGCAGCGACGGCAGCCTCACGGGCTACGGCGGCGGTGAGCCGGCCAAGCGCTGGCTACTCGAGCACGAGGCGCGTGTGCTCGCAGGAGGCAAGCGCTCGCAGCCACGCGCGTAGGCGCAGGGAGCTGTTGCCGAGTGCTCAGCGTCCGACGACCACCACGCCCGGATCACACGGGAAGCTGATGTCGACGTTCGAGCTGCCGGCCTTGAATAGGTCGCACGCGGTGCCCTGGAGCGTGACGGTGTAGTTGTCACTCTCGAGCTTCCAGCCGTTCGGATCGTTGAAGGCGACCGCTGTGCTGCCGACCTTCACCGTCCCGAGCCCCGGGTTGCCAGTAACGGTCGCGTTCATCTCGAACGAGCAGGACGCGACCGAGTTGAGCAGGCCGGAGAGAGCGGTCTGCAGATCGGCCTGGTTCGTGGCGGTGTAGTACTTGGCGGTTCCGCCAGGCGATCCATATGTGGCCATGAAGCCGTTCGGGGTGCATCCGTCGTTGACGTCCGAGAGGTCCTCGATCACGGCCTGTCCTGTGCCCGCGTTGGCAATGTCTTGCAAGAAAAGCTCGCCACAGCGCGTCGGTGGATTCGCGGGACCATTGTTGTGGCAACCGTTGTTTGGGTTGTTGATAATATCGCCGACGCCAATCACGAAGGTTCCGATGCCTGCCGCGTAGGCGTCTTGCACGGCTTTAATGGACGGATCTCGTCCGCACTGTGGGTCGAACCTGATGCACGTGTCCGGATTGCCGTCTGTGACGAGCAGGATGTACCTCGGCCCATCCCCCTCGCCAGCGGGCGGTGTGAAGTCGTGTAGCTTCTTGGTCATGGCCGCGACTGACTCGCCCGTGGGCGTCTCGTTCTTCGTGCTGGGCTGCTTGATCGACGAGTACACGGCGTTGATAGCGTCGAAGTTGTTCAGCGCGAAGTTCACTGAATTCAGTTACGGGCACATGCTGCCGTCGTTCACTGAGAAGTAGCTGGTGAAGCCGAATCGAATCTTGCTCTGTAACGGATCGACCACGCCGCTGGTCGCGTTCATCAGCGCGTTGAAGAGCGGCGTCCAGGGCGGGCTGCCACCCTCCCACATGCTCGACGACGTATCCACGAGTAGCAGCACGGTCGGTGTCACCGGCATCGGCACGATCGTGAGCGTGTTGCAGTCGCCGCCCGCGCCGGAGCTGCCGTTGCCCGACGCGCCGCCGGCCGCGTTGCCACTCGCGCCGCCCGCGGCACCTGCGCTACCACCAGCCGCGCTCGCACCGCCCGCCGCGCTCGCACCGCCCGCCGCGCTCGTACCGCCCGCATTGGCGGCACCGCTCGTGCCGCTCCCGCTCGCGTTTGCCGCGCCGCTTGTGCCGCTCCCACTGGTACCGACTCCGCCGTTGCTGGTGCCGGCCGAGCTGCCGCCCGCCGAGCTGCCGCCCGCGCTCGTGCCACCGCTACTAGAACCTCTGCCCCCCGAGCCCTTGGTGGTTGGACTGCCGGCACTACAAGCCAGTGGCGCCGCGAGCCCGAACAAGCAAGCAGAGGCGGTTAGGACCGAGACAGGCAGCAGCGCGCGGTATTTGAAGGCCATGGTCGTATCACTCCGAGGGGTTAAGCATCGCTCACTTGGGTTGAGTCTGGCAGCCGAGCACGATCGAGACCGAGCCGCCCACGGATTTCTGGAAGGAGTCGCAGCTGGCCGGGCAGGCGATAATCTTCGTCGGTTTGCCCGACGCGGGATCGACGTCGTAGTGCCAGCCGCCCGCCGCGTCGCACGGAACGCCCGTGGTGGCGCCGGGATCTTGAGCCTTGCCGACGACCGTGTTCGTGCCCGAGTCCGTGAAGCTCACGTTGACGCGGTTGTAGTCGAGCGCCGCGCCGCCCGCGGGCGGGTCTGGGATCTGGAACTCGCAGGCGAGGCCCGTGCTACGAATGGCGTTCAGCGCGGCCAAGAACTGCTGGGTTACGTCCTGCGTCGTGTCGACGATGTACGCCATGGGCGAGCCGCCTGCCGTGGCGATGTTGCCCAAGTTCATGGCAGCGTCCGTCGGATCATCGGGGCCGAACACGCCAATCACGAACGTCTTGATGCCGGACTGCACACCCTGCGTCGCGATGCCGGTGACCTCCGTGATGGCGCCGCCCGCGGGCACGGTCCCCGGAGCTTCGCACTCGGTGGTGGGTAGACCGTCCGTTGCGAGCACCGTGATCACCGTGTGATCGGTGTGCGCCATTGCCCAGCTATACGCCTGCAGAATGGCGCCCTTGAGCGCGGGCGCCGTGGGCGTCGCGCCCTTGGGCAGCTGCGCGTTGAGCGACGTGTTGAGCGTCGTCGTCGTGGCGGCCGACAAAGGTTGAATCGTCACCGCGGGCGTCTCGTACATGGCTTGGTCGCACACGCTCGGGTTGAAGCAGGTGTTCATACCCGCCGGGATCGTGTTGCAGTTGCCGAGCGTGCCGGGACATGTTCCCGTCTTTCCGGGCGGAGGCGCGGTACACAAGGCGTCGGGTTCGTTGGAACAAGTCCCGTTGACGACGCATGCCCCGCCAACGGCCGCGCAATCGTCGTTCGTGGCGCACGGAAATGCCGTCGTCGACTGAGCGCAGCGGCTTATGAAGCACGGCCCTGAGCCGGATGCGCTGCAATCCTGGTCTGAGCTGCAGCCCGCGGGAACACCCGCCTTCTGCAGCGGAAAGTATTGAATGCCCACGCCCAGACCCTGCGAGCCGGGATCGGCGAAGAACGAACTGAAAGCGCTCTTGACCGCGTCCCACTTGGTCGGCCCCGCGCTCGTGGCCGACAGCATCGAGCCCGAGATGTCGAGCATGACGTACATGTCGAGCGGGACGACTTTCGCCGTCGACGTGGTGCCGACGCATTGATCGATGCCGCCCGCGCCGCTCGAGTTCGAGCCGCCTGCGCCCGGCACGCCGCCCGCGCCACCCGCCAGCATCGGGCCAGTGCCGCCCGCGAGCATCGGGCCATTGCCGCTCGAGTTCGAGCCGCCACTCGAGCCGGGACCGCTGCCTCGGGTCGCCGCCTTGTTGGCCGAACACTCGACCAGACACAATGGGAGCACGGTGAGAGCCAAGAAAATCGAAGCAAAGCGTCGCTTGAACATCCAGCCACAATGAAACCACTGCCACCCCTGGCTTGGGAAGTGGAACCCATTTAACTAACTGAGTTCCACGAGGAAAATGCCGATTATCGCGGTTGCTGACGAAGGCGTCGCGCTCGCCGAAGATCGCGAGGCCGCGGCGAATATCGCGGCGCTTGTCGCGAGCAGATGAGCCTACGGATCGAAAAAATCGACGACGCCGGTCGCCAGATCATAGACGGCCGCCACGATGCGCACTTGCCCGCGTTCGACCAAGCCGCGCAAGACCGGGCTCGAACTGCGGAGTTCCCGCGCCGAGGCGAGCGCGTTGGCGCGCACCGCGTGCGCCAAGCGCTCTTCGTGGTCGTACGGCTGATCGAGCAGGTGCCGCACCTGCGGCGCGATGCGGTCGACAATCGATTGCATGTTGCGCGACTCGGGCGGGCCGCCGTACTCGAGTGCGCTCACGGTGGCGGTGACCGCGCCGCACTGGGTGTGACCCATCACGACCACGAGACGCGTGCCGAATTTGCCCGCTGCGAACTCGACCGAGCCGGTCAGCGATGGCGCCACGATATTGCC
>DASYCR010000262.1:0-3394 GCA_036500095.1 Polyangiaceae bacterium | reverse complement strand
CGGGATCACGAACGCGCTCGGCATCAGCGACGTGCTCACCGTCGATACGCTGTTCGTGGACGTGACGCGCGGCGATCGCTTGCTGCTCTGCAGTGACGGTGTCTATGGCCAGCTCGACGGTGAAGCCGAGCTCTCCGAGCTATTGCGGGAGGGGACGCCCAAGGACGCAGCAGCCGCGCTGATCGCGCGCGCCGCGCGGCTCGGGCGCGACAATGCCACCGCGATCGTGATCGAGGTGGGCGAGCGTTTCGTCAAGCGCAGCGATCAGGATCGTGGCCTGGGCGCGCAGGATTTGGAGCGAGCGCGCCAGAGCCCGCTCTTGGCCGACTTGCCGCTTTCGTTCGCGCTCACCGCGCTGTCGGCGGCGGTCGAGATCGAAGTCCAGGCGGGGGAAGGGATTCCGCGCGTGGTCGCCAATGATCTGGTCGCCTATATCGTGCTCGACGGCGTCGTCGACTGCGGCGGCGAGCGCCGCGTGGGCGCCGGAGCGCTGCTCTTCCCGGAGTCGCTTGTCGGCGTGCCCGGCGTGGTCGACGGCCTCATGGCCGAGCGACCGTGTCGCGTGCTGCGAGTGCGCGCGGATGATTTCGCCGAGATCTGCGCGGAGCCGCGGCTCGCGAGCGAGCTCTATCGCCGCATCGCGCAGCACCTGGCGCGCAGCGTCGCCCGCGCCGGCTAGTGGTAGCCGGCGCGGACATTCGGCCGTACGGCTACTTCAGCTCGTAGGCTTCGACGGCGTTGTCCATGAAGCGCGGAACGAGTACGCGCTTGCGCTTGCTGTCATAGCCGAAGTCGGCCGGACCCTTGAGCTCCCCCAGCACGACCTCGAAGGTCCCGCCGAGCTTGCCCTTGTAGATCGCGGATGCTCCCCAGCTCGAGACGAGTAGGCTGTCGCCAGTGCTGGCGAGGCCATCGAGGCCGCCGTTCGGCAGCTTGGTGACGTCCTGCTTGGCGCCCTTGTCGTCGAGGCGATAAAGTTCGTTGCTCAGCAGGGTATTGACCAGCACACCGTTGTCGACGACGAGCAGACCGTTCGGGCCACCGAGATCCTTGGACTTCGCGAGGGTCTTGACCTTGCCGGTCTTGTCGATCTCGTACACCGCGTCGGTGCCGGTGGGGTCGAAGCCCTTTTCACCCGGCTTTACGCCGCTGTCCGAGACGTAGATCCTGCCGTCTTTGGCGATCGCAAGATCGTTCAAGAACGTGGAGCCTGGGATCTTGATCTCGCCCTTGGGCGCGCCGCTCTTGGCGTCGAACTTGCGAACGACGGTGATGTCGGTGACGTAGAACACGCCGCCGGCAATGCCGCTGCCCTTCGGAGCGTCGAGCTTCACCTTGCCGACGCCGCCCGCGATGAACTTGTCCTTGACGACCTTGCCGTCTGGCGAGAGCTCCGTGATGTAGCCGTTGTTGTCGGCCGCGTTGGGGACGCCGTTGATGTTCGAGACCAAGTAGCGGTCGCCTGCTTCGTCCCACAGCACGCTCTCGGGCGTCATGATGCCCTCGGTAACGCGAAAGATGGGCGTGGGTGCGGCCGGCTTCGCTGGTTCTGCCGGTGCAGGCGTCGCTGCCGCTTGCGCAGGCGCTTCTACCGCCGCCGGAGGCGGAGTGGGCGCCGCTGGCGGCGCTGCCGGTTCGGGCGGCGGCGCTCCGCCGCACGCGCTGAGGATGCTGATCGTCGCTACGAGCAAACCGCTAATTCGAATCGTCATGGGCATCCATTAGGGGCAGCTTCGCGGCGCGTCAACCCAGCTTTTGAAGGGTTATTTCCTCTACGACAGGGCTGCGGCCGCCTGTTCCGCGGAGCGCACCGCGGCGTCGATTCCGGAGCCGTGAAATGCGGAACCGGCGAGCCGGATCTGGCTACCCGCAAGCGCGCTTTCGAGCTCGCTGACGCGCGCGCGGTGTGCGGCGTCGAGCACGGGCAGCGCCTGCGGCCAGCGTGACACCCAGCTCCGCAGAGGTTCCGCCTCGACGCCGAGAGACGCCCGGAGCGCTGCATGCGCGCGAGTGACCCAATTTGCATCGGTCTCCGTTGCGAGCTCGTCTTCAGTCGGGCGAAAGAAGACGCGAAAGAGGGCTCGTTCGGCCGGCGCGCGCGCCGGCAGCTTGGCGGATACGAAGGTCGCGGCGCGCGCTCCGAACACCGGCTCGGGAATGCTGATGAAGCCCGTAGCGTCGAGCGGGTGGGCAATGGCGGCGCGCGGATAGGCGAGGGTGACGGTCGTACTGGAGGCGCAGGTTGCCTCGCGTAGCGCAGCGGCGTGCGAGCCGAACGCGTTCACGAGTAACTCGCCGGCGATGACCGCGCCCGTTGCGACGACGATGGCGTCGTAGCGCTCGCTATCACCACCGGCGAACGACACCCTGGGCTTGCCTGCGGACGAGTCGATTCGTTGGGCCGCGCTGCTCAGGCGCAGGTCGACTCGGTCTTCGAGTGCGTCGACCAGAGCGTCCGGGAGATCCGCCATGCCTCCGATGAATGAGCGGATCCCGCGGCCAAGCTCGTCGCTTGGTACCTGAAAGCCGAGCAAGCGCGCGGCCTCGCCCGGGGCGAGTTCGAGCAAGGACGCGCCGTCGAAGCGGTACGAGCGATGTACGAGCTGTTCGACCAATCGATCCGCGATACCGAGATCGGTCGCGAGCCGCGCGACCGCCTCGCTGCGAGCGACGAATCCTTCGGCCCCGTGCTCGACGACGAACCCGTCGCTGCGCTCGGTGGAGAGCTGTCCACCTAGTCGAGCGCTGGCTTCGTACAGCGTCACACGGTCACCCAGACTCGCGCGTCGATACGCTACCGTGAGCCCGGTCAGCCCGCCGCCGATGATCGCGACACGCATGCGGACCCTTTACCACCTAACGACGCGCATCGCGGGCACAATCCATGGCGCCCCTGGCCGGTGTTGCAGTCAGATGAAGGCCTTGATGGCGCCGAGTATCGCGCGATTGGTGTCTTCCTGCGTGCGCAGAGTTCGCTTGAGTTCGCCCTTGGTCACCTCCAGCGAATGATTGCCGTGCTCGACCACGAAGAGCTCGTTTGGAGCGCGCATGGTCGGGCGGACAGCCGCGAGGAGCTCGAGCGGGCACAAAGGATCGCGTGTGCCCTGCACGAATAGAATCGGCGTCTCGAGCTCGTGCAAGACGGCGTCGCGGAGTTTGCCATTCGGTCCTTGCCCTTTGAGTGGATAGCCGAGGCACACCACGCGCTCGACCGGGCGCTCGAGCGCGACATGACAACCCACGCGGCCGCCCATGCTTTTGCCGATCAAGACCGTTTTTCGTCCTGGAAAGCGGCGCTCGGCGTCCGCGATGGCCGCGACGTGGGTCAGCACGAGCTTCGCGAGTGGATCGGGCGCGCGCCGTCGCTCGGCCATGTAAGAATAGTCGAACGTGA
>DASYCR010000261.1:0-1670 GCA_036500095.1 Polyangiaceae bacterium | reverse complement strand
CGCGCTCTTCGATCGTGGCGCTGAGTGGCGAGGGTCACGGGTGCGCCGCTCGCATGAGTGAGCTGGGCAACAGAGGTGGAGCGCGAGCGGTGCCAGGCGGGGCGGCGCGAGCGGCGTTGTCGCGCGCGATGCACTCGGCCGCAGAGAGCCGGCGGACGAGACGTAGCGATGGCTTTCCACAATGCGGACAGGTGAGCCTCGACCTCGTGGTCGCGGGCAGCGCCGGCTCGGGCAGCGCCGGCTCGGGCGCTCGCGGCGGCGCGAGCAGGAGCTGCAGCCGGCGTAGCGTGTGGCGGTGCTCGGGGTGGAGCAGGCCGAAAGCGCGGACTCGGTGAAAGCCTTTCGCCGGGACGTGCTGAAGAAAGCGCCGCAAGAATTCTTGGCCTGGCAGGGTCATGGTTTTTCGCTGATAATCGCGGCTGTCGCGGTAGCGAAAGGTCACCGTCCGATCGTCGAGCGCGATCAGGGCTCTCTCGCCGATCGCTGTGCGGTGCACGTAACGACCCAGATACTCCAAGACCTGGTCGTTGCCGTGCACGACTGGCTTGGCGAAGACGACCCAGCGTTTTTCCCAGGGGATGTCGGGAAATGCGACGCCCGGAAGGGCGCGCCGCGCCAGGTGAAGGAAGCGACCGCGAAAGCGCTCGGCCAGCGCCTCTACGGGAACGATGAAGCGCTGGCGACGACGCGGGACGCTGAGCCAGGTACAACCATCTGGTGCGAGCCCGCCGCCGGGCACCAGCAGGTGGACATGCGGATGCCATTCGAGTGTGCGAGTCCAGGTGTGCAGCACAGCCAGCGCGCCGATCATCTCCGCACCAAGGAAATGTGGATCGGCGCACAGGCTGGCGAGCGAGTCGAAGGCCGCGCGGAAGAGCGCGGCCAAGAGCGGCCTCTGATGCGAGCGAACAATCCGCCGCAACTCGGACGGGAGAGTGAAGACGACGTGGAAGTAGGGCACGGGCAAGAGCAGGTCGCGTTGCTTCGACAGCCATCTCGTTGCCGCGTCGTAACCACACTGCGGACAGGCTCGATTGCGGCATGAGTGATAGAGCAGGTGCTCCCTCCCACACTGCGTGCACTCCGTGACCTGGCCGCCCAGGACGGGAGTGCGGCAGTGCACGATGGCTTCGAGGGCGCGCACGTGACTTGGCAACATGGAGTCACCGAAACGCTCCATGTAAGCTGGTCCGTGCCGCCGCACGACGTCGGCGAGCTTGAGCACGGCTCGGGCTCGAATTCGCTACAAGTCGACCATCAACCGGTCGATCGTCTCCTGCAGGCGCTCGATGCCGGGCTGCGTCACGTGCATGTAGAGCTCGGTCGTGTGCAGCGACTTGTGGCCGAGCACCTGCTGGATGGTGCGCAGCGACACACCGCTTTCCAAGAGATGCGTGGCGTAGCTATGGCGCAGAGTGTGGATCGTCGCGTGCTTCTCGATGCGCGCGTCGCTTCGCGCGGCGGTGAACGTCTTCTGCAATGTGGTCTCGTGCAGCGGCGCGAGGCCGTTCGGGGGTACGAACAGAAACTTCGTCGGCGACGCTGGTCGCTCCGTCCTCCAATAAACACGCAGCCGCGCCAGCAGCGGGCGGGGCAGCGGGGCGCCGCGGTCCTTCGCGCCCTTGCCATCGCGCACCCACACCAGAAGTCGCTCGCTGTCGATGTGCTCG
>DASYCR010000260.1:0-2185 GCA_036500095.1 Polyangiaceae bacterium | reverse complement strand
TCGCGGACGTTTTGGAAATGACCATCGACCGCGCGCTCCAGCATTTCGCGGAAGATCCCGCCATTTTGCGGGCGCTCGGCCCAGCCGCGCGGCTCGGGCTCGGATACCTCCGTCTGGGGCAGCCGCTGTCGACTCTTTCGGGCGGCGAAGCGCAGCGCCTGAAGCTCACGCGGGCGCTCGTCAGCGAGCAGCAGGGCGCGCTCTTTATTTTGGATGAACCGAGCGCGGGGCTGCATGCAGACGAGGTCGCGCGTCTGCTCTTTGCGTTCGATCGCATCATCGATTCCGGGGGAAGTGTGATCGCCGTCGAGCATGATCTCGACGTGATCGGCAACGCGGACTACGTGCTCGATCTAGGTCCGGACGCCGGTGCGCGCGGTGGACAGCTCGTCGGCGCAGGCACCCCCGAGGACATTGCGCGGCAAGTTCAAACGCGCACGGGCCGCTGTCTGGCTCGTCATTTCGAGGCAAGTGCTGGAGCGACGAGCGAGACCAAGTCGCGGCCACGCGCCACCGCCGCCAAGACGAACGGCGCGCCACGCTCCGTCGCCAAGTCGGAGGCCGCATCCGTGCTGGAAGTGACGCGCGCCCGCGAGCACAACTTGCATGAAGTTTCGGTCAAGATTCCGCACGGCGCGCTGACGGTGGTGACCGGCCCGAGCGGTTCCGGCAAGAGCACGCTCGCCTTCGACGTCGTGTTCGCGGAGGGACAGCGGCGCTTCCTCGAGACCCTGACGCCCTATGCCCGCCAGTTCTTGCCCACGATGCCGCGCCCCGACGTCGATCGCGTCAGCGGCGTGCCGCCGTCGATCGCGCTCGAACAGCGCACGGCGCGAGCCGGCGGAAAGTCGACGGTCGCGACGGTCACCGAAGTCGCGCACTACCTGCGCTTGCTGTACGCCAAGCTGGGCGTCGCGCATTGCCCGGATCACGGTCATCCGATCGCTCGTCAGAGCTCGCAGAACATCCTCGATATCACTCGCAAGACGCGCGGCAAACTGACGCTGCTCGCGCCGGTGGTCCAGGCTCGCAAGGGCACGTACCTCGACGTGTTCACGGCGGCGGCCCGCGCCGGTATCACGCACGCGTTCGCCGACGGAAAACTAGTCTCCACCGACGACCCACCGCGTCTGGTGCGCACTCGCGAGCACACGATCGAGCTCGTGATCGCGTCGGACGTGATCGGCGCGACCGTGAGCGAAGCGCAGCTCGATCGCGCGCTGCGCTGGGGTAGCGGCGCTGTCACGCTGCGCGCGGCCGGACGCGATCGCCTGCTTTCCACGATCAAGGCCTGTCCGGAGTGCGGCTTTTCCGTGCCGGAGCTCGATCCGCGCTGGTTCTCGTTCGCGACCAAGCAGGGGCGCTGCGAGACGTGCGAAGGCAACGGCGTGATTGAGCCGGCCAAGCTGCGCGGCCGTCGCAGCAAGACCGCGCCGGCGCCGCGGCCGCGCGTGTGCCCGGATTGCGGCGGCGCTCGCTTGGCGCCGATCCCGCGGGCCGTGCGGCTCGCTGGCGAGCGCTACCACGAACTCGTTCATCACTCGGTCGAACGCAACGTCGAGCGCGTGCGGGGTCTGCATTTCACGGGCGATCAAGCGCTGCTCGCGGACCCCATTTTGTTCGAGCTCAAGCGCCGACTCGCTTTTCTCTCCGACGTCGGTCTCGGTTATCTCTCGCTCGACCGCGAGGCGTTCACGCTGTCCGGTGGCGAGATGCAGCGGCTTCGCCTGGCCGCGCAGCTCGGCGCAGGGCTGACGGGCGCGCTGTACGTGCTCGACGAGCCTACGATCGGCCTGCATCCCCGCGATACGCGTCGCTTGCTCGACAACTTGAAGAGTCTGGTTGCGCTCGGTTCGACGGTGCTGGTCGTAGAGCATGACGCAGACACCATTCGGGCCGCCGATCATCTGATCGATCTCGGGCCGGGTGGCGGCTCGCGCGGCGGTCGAGTGATGGCGGAAGGGACTCCGGCGAGCGTGCTCAGCGTCGCTGAGTCACCGACGGGCCGTGCGCTCAAACAAGCTCCCGAGCTGCGCGTGCCCGTCGCGATCGCCCGCGAGCAGCGCGAAATTGTCCTCTCGGGTGCCAGCGCTCACAACTTGAAGAACGTCGAGCTACGCGTGCCGCTCGGCTGTTTTACCGTCGTCGCGGGCGTCAGTGGCTCGGGCAAGAGCACGCTCGTGCG
>DASYCR010000259.1:0-4393 GCA_036500095.1 Polyangiaceae bacterium | reverse complement strand
GCGACGTGGGCGAGCGCGGAGAGCACGCGCGCGCGATCGACGCCGCTCGGGCCCGCGACGTCGAGGGCCTCGCGCAGGACGCCCTCCGCGTCGGCGAAGTTGCCGGCCCGCGTCAGCGACGCGCCCAGCTTTCGGCCGAAGATCAAGACGGCGCGCAGCGGATCGTCGAGCTCACCGCGCGCGATCTCCTGGCGCGCGATCTCGAGGCCGCGGCGCAGGGCCAGCACTTCCGTGGCCGCGTCCCCGCGCGCCGTCGCGCGATCGGCGACTTGCTCGAGCAAGAGCAGCGCTTGGAAGGAGTCGCCCGCGTAGTAAGCGTGCTGGGCGCGGGCTTCGATTGGTGCGCCGATGCGTTCGAAGGCGCTGAGCGCCTTGGCGTGCAGTTCCTTGCGCGCGGCGGCGGGAATGCCCGAGAGCACGATCTCACGAATCAGCGGATGCGACGTGGATACGCGGCCCGCGTCGATCTCGACCATGCCGGCTTTTTCGAGATCGCGCAGCATGCCTTCGAAGTTCTCGGCCTTCGGCACCAAATCGATCAGCGTGTCCGGCTTCATGTCGTCGCCGATGGCGGCTAGCGCCTGGAGCGCGCGGCGCGCGCTCGGCTCGAGCGTATCGACGCGCAGGGCGATCAAGTCGGCCAAGCGACTCGGCGGGTCGCTGCCGCCGTCTTGCGAGTAGCGCAAGAGTTGCTCGACGTACATCGGCAACATGCCGCGCGGGTCCGGGGTTTGACCGCGCGGCGCGTTTTTACCGGGTCGGAGCAGGCGCGACACGGCGGGCGGCGGCAAGGCCGCCAGCACGCGCGCCGGTGTCTCGGCGCCCCAGCCGCTCTCGAAGCCGGGCACGTGCGTGGCGAGCATGAGCGCGGCGCACGCCGGCGGCTCACCGACCACGTCCGCGAAGGCGTTGCGGCTGGCGCCGTCGACGCGATAAAGATCGTCGATCGCCAATAGGACGCGCTGTTTGCCGGCGCGCTTGGTGGCCGTGAGCAGCGCCCAGCGCAACGCCTCGGCGAGCGCGTGACGCCGCTCGGCGGGTGAGCGCACGTCGTGGTGCGTGGGCGGACCGCCGAACAGTTCGTCGAGGCCCGACTGCGCCTCGAGCGACGCACCGGGAAACATGCGCGCGTCGACTTGATCCGGACCGAGCTGCGCCAAGCGGCGCACGGCCTCGCGCAGCGCATAGTAAGCGACCTCGGCATAGAACGGATCGGGCCCCGACAGCACGGTGATGTCGCCCTCGGCGCGCGCGCGATTCAAGAGCTCGCGCAACAGGCGCGTCTTGCCCGCGCCGGGCTCGCCCACCAAGCGCGCGCCTAGCAACGTGCCCTGCACGCGCTGCCGGCGATCCTCCAGCCAATTCAGGTCTTCTTCGCGCGCGACGAGCGGCAGCGGTAGCTGCGGGAGATTCGGGCTGTCGGGCGCGCCGCTGCGCATCGGCAAGCGCACGCCGCACTCCAGGCAGAACTTGGCGAGCGGTACGAGCGAGTTGCAGGCTGGGCAGGTGATGCTGCCGTGGATGCTCGGCGGCAGCGACGTGCGATTCGAGGGCGGCACGCTCTCGGCCAGCGCCAGCGCGCCGGTCAAGGCGTCCGCGAATTCTTGCGCGTCCTGATAGCGCTTCTTGGCGTCCTTGGTCAGCGCCTTGAACACCACCTCCACCAGGGGTTCCGGGATGTGGCGCTCGGGCGCGACTTGACGTGGATCCGGTATCGGGATCGTGAGGTGCATCATCACGACCTGCGTCGGGCTGTCCGCCTCGAACGGCAAACGGCCGGTGAGCAGCTGAAATAGAATGATACCGACCGAATACAGATCGCTGCGGCCGTCGATCGGATCGCCGCGCCCCTGCTCGGGCGCCATGTAGTCGGGTGTGCCGCAGACGATGCCCGGGCTCGTGACGCTCGGGCTCTGTGCGTCGGCGCGCAGCTTGGCGAGACCGAAATCCACCACTTTGACGAAGTCGCCGCCGCGCCGCAGCGGTTCGAGGATGATGTTCTCCGGCTTGAGATCGCGGTGCACGATGCCAAGCTCGTGCGCTTCCGCGAGCGCGGCGAGCACTTGTCGCAGCACCTCCACGATGCGCGAGAACGGCAGCGGTCCTTCCTCGTACGCGACGCGGGCCAGGTCCTTGCCGCGCAGGAACTCCATCACCAGATACGGCTGACCGTCGTCCGTGCGACCGAAGTCGAAGACTGCGATCGAGTTCGGGTGGTTGAGCTGGCTGGCGGCGCGCGCCTCGGTCATGAAGCGGAGCGCGGAGTTTTCGTCGGAGAGTAGGTGCGGGTGGATGATCTTGACCGCCACCGTGCGGCCGAGCGCGGCTTGCTCCGCGCGATATACGCGGCCCATGCCGCCGACGCTGATCAAGTCGAGGATGTGGTAGCCGCCGGGCAGCGACTTGCCGACGAACTTGTCGTCGCGGTTCGAGCTCATCGTGCCGACTGGGAAGCCGCAAGCCGGGCAGTACTGATGCGACTCGCTGCACGGTGAGTTGCAGTGCGGGCAGGTGCGCATGGCGGCTTGTGCGGTTACCAACTAGTCTTGGTCCAGTCCGGGCGGGGTAATCTGCAACACGTGGGCATTGTATGCCAGCGCGGGGAGGCTCCAAGCCAAGCTTTGTCGCGCGGCCAAGTGGGAGAACAGCGCTGCGCATCCTACCCCGGCGGGCACCCGCCCGCCGGCGGATTTATAGGCAAATTTCCCAGGCTGCTCGGCAGCTTGCCACAAACTGCGAGGTCTCTCGGGCGCTGAGCTAATATCGTAGGATGGCTTCCGCACGCGTTCGGCTGGGGGATCTGCTCGTCGAGTCTCAGATCATCCGGCGTGAGCAGCTGGACGAGATGCTCGCCCTCCAGAAACAGGACGGCCGCCGCATCGGGACGCTGCTCGTCGAGCACGGGCTCGTCAGTGAGACGCAGGTCACGCAGATCTTGAGCCAGCAGCTCAGCGTGCCCTGGGTGTCGCTCTATCATATCGATTTTTCACGTCAGCTCTTGAACCTGGTCTCGCACGAGTACGCGGACAAATACTGTCTGGTCCCGATCTTCGTGCGTCGCGTGCGCGGTTTGGGCGACACGCTCTACGTCGCCATGGACGATCCGAGCGACGAGGCCGCACTGCGCGAGATCAGCCAGTATGCCGGTCTGCCCGTGCGCGCGATGATCGCGCCGCCGTCCGACATTCGCTCGGCGATTCGCGTCTACTACGGCGTGGGCAAGGACACGTCGTCGCTGTCGGAAGCCGTGGCGGAGGTCGACCTCGAGACGTCTGTCGGCGCGCGGGCACGCGCGGCCGTCGAGATCGTCCCCGACGTGAGCGAGGCGGCGCCGGCTCCCGCTGCGCCAACCGCGAGCGCGCCGGTCGCAGCGGCGTCGGAGGAGACGGCGCCCGTCGTGCCGCGCGTTTCGACTGCGCCCATGCGTTCGCCGAGCTCGGGCTCGATGCGTGCGGTGCGCATCTCGTCCAAGCCGCCGATCGACGACGAGCCGCCGGACTCGAGCCCACAGATCGAAGCGCGCGAGATCTCGATGCCCGCGCCCAAGAAAAAGGGCGGTGGGGCGCGCATGGTGACGCTCACGTTGCTCGATGGCACCAAGGTCAATCTCCCCGCGCTTTCGAGGCAGAAAAATGCCCCAGCCCGCGCCAAGAGCATTCCCCCGGCGGAAGGCGCCGCGCTCACGGCGGGCGACTTGGTCGCGGCCCTGCGCGCCGTGTCGCACGGCGCGGACGCCAGCGAGATTTTGGGCGACCAAGTGCATTGGCAAGCGCTCTTCGCGGCGCTGCTCTCGCTCCTGCTGAAAAAGCATTTGATCGCGGATTGGGAGTTCGTGGATGAGTACAAGAAGGTCTAGGGAGCGTCGCCGAAAGAGGGAGGGGCAATGGCGGGGCTCGCGGGCGGAGCTTGGGGGAGAGCGTGAGGGTTTGCTGCCCCGCGACATGCGCGTGCACCAGTTCTTGACGTTGAAGGCTCCGGCGTGGAGCGGGTGTTCGCCGAGGTGGAGCGCGAAGAATGAAACGAATGAGCGCAAGCCCCTCGCGTGGGCCCGTTTGGTCGTAACGAATGTTACAAGCAAATGGGTTTTGGATCGGGCCGCCGCGTCGCAGCGGGTCCGGCCTTCGATCGGGCAAGCGGCCTCTAACGTGCGGCGCTTGCCAGCTTAGCCCTTGAGCTCAGCGCGCTGCGCCTGAACCCAGGGCGACAGCGTATTTGCGGCGGGCGGAGCGGGCGCGGTTCGCTTCTTTTCTTCGTGCGCGGTGGCGACGGCGGCGGCAATGGCGGCAAGTTCGCGTTGTTCGGCGTCGAGCATGGGCTCGCTGAGCAGGGTCGCGAGCTCGCGCATCACGAAGCCGATGTCGTACTCGCCGCGCACGAAAGCGGGGTGCGCGAG
>DASYCR010000258.1:0-1525 GCA_036500095.1 Polyangiaceae bacterium | reverse complement strand
GCAAGCGCGCCGACGATTTCAAGCGCAAAGGCGACAAGATCAAGGTCGACCTCGACGCCAAGATCGCCGAGCTGAGCGAGGCGCGCTCGCAGCACGAGACCGAGCTCGCCGAACGCGAGGCAAAGGCGGCGGCAGCCGTGGCTGCGGCGGAGGAAGCGGGCCGTGCGCTGGCGGAAGAAGCCGCAAGCAACGCGCGCGCCGAGGCCGACGGTGAGCACGAACGAACGTTGCTCGGGTTTCAGGCTACTGCGGCGACGGCGCAAGCCGAAGCCGTACAGGCGCGTGAGACCGAGCTGAAGCGTGAGCACGACAACAAGCTCGCGTCCTTGCACCGCGCCAACGAGGACGCGATGAATCGGCTGCGCGCCGAGCACACGCAAGACATGACCGACGCCGAAGCAGCGGCGCTGAAGGTCCTGGCCAATCGCGAGAGCGAGCTCGGCCAGCAGCACGGGGCGGCGCTCGGGGCGTTGCGTTCGGAAAAGGAACAGAGCGAAGCAACCCGCGACGGCAAGATCGCGGCCCTCGAAGCCGAGCTCGACTCGCGCACCGAAGAGCTCGCCAGCGCGCACGATTCAATCACCGCGAAGGACAAGGCTTACGGGGATCTCGAGGCCAACCTGCTGACGACCGGCGACGAGCTCGAAGCAGCGCGCGCCGAGCTCGATACGCGCGCCGCGCGCATCAAGGTGCTGGAAGGCGAGCTATCGCAGAGTCAAACCTCGCTCGCATCGACCGAACGTATCTTGGAGGATCGCGAGGCGAAGCTAGCGCAAGGTGAAGCGGCCCTCGCCGCTGCGCGCGGGGATCTGCAAACCGCACAGAGTCAGCTCGGCGCCGAACGCGAGCGCGTCACGCGCGCGCACGCCAAATGGGCCGATGATCGCAGCTCGCTCGAGCGCGCCAAAGATGCGCTCGCCGCAGCTCTGGCTCAGATCGAAGAAGCCGAAAACCGCTCGATCGACTGAACGATCCGACGTAGGGCTCGGAAGCCGTCGAGCAGGCGCGGCCCAGGCCGCCCCAGGAACGCCTCCGGCACCGCGAACACACGCCGCGCCGTGAGCGCAGGGATTTCCTGCCAAGCAGGCCTCCGGTACACGATTTCCGGGCGATATTTTTCGAGCCGCACGCCGCACCAAGACATGATCACGGCGTCCGGCGCGGCCAGCCGCGCCTCGTCGTCCGTAATGGGTGTGCTCTTGAGTGAGCGCGAACCGAATGGATTCTCGCCGCCGGCGCGTTCAATCAAATCATGCACCCAGCTCAACCGGCAGGGCACGATGACCGGCTTTGGCCACCACTCGACGAGCAGGCGCGGAGCGCCCTCTGCGCGCGCGGGCGCCTGCTCCGGAATTTCTCGACGCAGCTCCGCCACTAGCTCGGCTCCGCGCGACGCGACGCCGAGGCGCGCCGCGATCTGCGCGATGTCGTCGTAGACGTCTTCGAGCGATACTGGCTCGGGCGCGAAGAACGGCAACCGAGCGGCCTCGAGCTTTGCGATGACCTGTTCGTGGCCTGGCACCGT